>NZ_JAYGHM010000005.1:99164-121495 GCF_034931125.1 Rivularia sp. UHCC 0363
GTTAGTACCACCGGAGTTATTAATCAGTGTCATCCATTTAATCCGTGTTAGGAGTTATTTATTTCTTCTTGTCCCCTTGTCCCCCCTCACCCCCTCACCCCCTCACCCTATCACCCTACCTTTGACCTTTAACCTAATTACTCGTCTTCAGCAAAAATAAAGCGATGCAACTCACTGGGGTCTGGTTCGGGACTGCTTTCGGCGAATTCCACCGCTTCGTCAATAGTTGCTTGAATTTTGCGATCTATGTCTTTTAACTCTTCTTGAGAAGCTAAATTTTGCTCGACTAAATAAACTGCAAATTTCTTAATTGGGTCGCGAGAAAACCAAAATTCTTTTTCTTCCTTACTACGCATTTCGTCTGGGTCTGCTAAAGAATGACCCCGGAAACGGTAAGTAAGTGCTTCGATTAATGTCGGACCTTCCCCAGCACGAGCGCGTAACACTGCTTCTTGAGCAACAGAACGGACTGCGAGTACATCCATACCATCAACTTCTACTCCAGCCATACCAAATACGCTGGCTTTTTTATAAATTTCTGTTTGAGATGTTGCTCGTTCGTGAGACATCCCAATTGCCCACTTATTGTTTTCTACCACGAAAATAATCGGTAATTTCCATAAAGCTGCCATATTTAGCGTTTCATAAAATTGACCGTTGTTGCAGGCCCCATCGCCGAAAAAGGCTGCTGTCACCTGGTCTGCGGTTTCGTCTTCCATAACTTCGCGACGGTACTTAGTTTGAAAAGCGGCTCCTGCGGCTACGGGAATACCCTCAGCCACAAATGCATAACCACCCAACAGACGATGTTCGGCAGAAAACATATGCATCGAACCACCGCGTCCTTTGCTGCAACCAGTTGCTTTACCAAATAACTCCGCCATTACCTCTTTTGCAGGGACTCCCGCACTCAAAGCATGAACGTGGTCACGGTAGGTGCTGCAAACAAAATCTTCACCCGGTCGCATCGCTTTGATCACACCGCTAGCAACTGCTTCTTGACCGTTGTACAGGTGAACAAAACCAAACATTTTGCCCCTGTAATACATTTCGGCGCACTTGTCCTCAAACAGTCGCCCCAAAACCATATCTTCGTATACTCGCAGACCTTCTTCTTTAGTTATTTGCGCGGTGGTCGCGTTGAAATCGGGTAAAGTACGTTCTTGAATCATTATTTTTCGTAAAAACTCCGTGGTAACACTTAAAGGTATGATTTTAGTAAATGACTCTATATTCCTATAGAAGCAGCCTGAAACTATTAGTTTAGATAATTTAGAAGATTAATAAATCTTTTAATCTTTTGCTCTATAAGTAATTTGACTGCTATCAGCTTATAGATTACCGTTTCAGGATATCAATATTCTGCATTTTCATTGACAAATAAGAAATACTTGCTGCAAATATTCAGAATATCTCTGTAGATATTTGTACTTAAATCACAATTGTGATACTATCTTTTTCTCGTTCGGGAAAAGTCTTATAAAGGTAGTGCTTTTTATTTCAGTTATCGGGGCAAAGCCTTAACCTAACTTGATATTGCGATTGTTCGTACAAAAGTATTGTTGTGTAAATACAGGCTTTATATATAGTGTGTACTTAACAATATAATCATGAAAAAAGATAATATCTAAGCTATCGGAGTGTTAATACTTCTGGTAAACTAAGCACATTTGACTAACATAGGAGGTTTGGTCGTGACTTAATTTACACTCTGTTACAAACGCTTGACTCTATATCAACCGAAATGCAAGTCAACTTGTTGCGATACACACTTGTAATGTGGAGTCACTGGGTTATTATCATGGCACGGTTTTACAAGCCCAAGATTTATTAAGAAAACTTTATTGATGAAAGCTGAGCGGGGAAGTAGGCTGTGCAAATTCCGTTGGATTATTACCGAATTTTAGGAATACCGATGGCGGCAAGCGATCAGCAGTTGCGTCAGGCATATAGCGATCGCATTGTCGGATTGCCGCGACGCGAATATTCCCATACAGCAATTGCATCTCGAAAAAAATTTATAGAAGAAGCATACGTGGTTTTATCAGATCCGAAGGAACGCAAGGAATACGACCGAGTTTATCTGACACACGCTTACACTCCAGAAAAAACGGGTGATGGTGGTGTCGTGGTTGAAGAACGGGCTGCGGATAGCAAGACAGATATAAAATCTACGACTCTAGGCATTGACATTTCACAAGATGAGTTGATTGGTGCTTTATTGCTTTTGCAGGAGTTGGGAGAATACGAACAGGTTTTAAAATTAGGTCGTCCATACCTAGTTAATAAAAATGGGAAAGTAGTTGGTAATTCAGGTGAGCCGTTAAGGCAACCACAGCTAGACCCGGAACAAACCGCTCAACGTCCTGACGTGGTTCTCACCGTAGCTTTAGCCTGCTTAGAATTAGGTCGCGAACAGTGGCAGCAAGCTCATTACGAAAATGCTGCTGTCTCCCTAGAAACTGGGCTAGAACTCTTATCCAACGAACAATTATTTCAAAGCGTTCAAGCTGAAATAGAAGCAGACCTTTACAGATTGCGACCTTACCGAATTTTGGAATTGCTGGCACTGCCAATAGAAAAAGCTGCCGAGCGACAACAGGGTTTACGATTATTACAAGAAGCACTTGAGCAAAGAGGCGGGATTGATGGCACGGGCTTTGACCAATCGGGTTTAAATGTAGATGATTTTCTGCGATTTATTCAGCAACTGCGTCACTATTTAACAGTTGCCGAACAACATAAGCTATTTGAAGGAGAAAGTAAGCGTCCCTCTGCGGTTGCCACATACTTGGCTGTCTATGCTTTGATAGCACGGGGATTCACTCAACGTCAACCTGCTTTAATCCGGCAAGCAAAACAAATGTTGATTCAGTTGGGTAAACGTCAAGATGTACACCTAGAACAATCTTTGTGTGCTTTACTGTTGGGACAAACTCAAGAAGCAACGGTTGCTTTGGAATTAAGTCAGGAATACGAAGCTTTAGCTTTTATTCGAGAAAATTCGATTGATTCCCCCGACTTGCTTCCCGGACTGTGTTTATACGGAGAAACCTGGTTGCAAAACGAGGTATTCCCTCATTTTCGGGATTTGAAAAACCAGGCAGCTTCCTTGAAGGAATATTTTGCTAATACTCAGGTACAGGCTTATTTAGAAGCTTTACCTAGAGAGAATCAAACCGAACCAGAAAAACGCCAGTCTGTTCCCCAGAATCAACCGCATACTCAGAACAATCAAAATCATCAAAGTAATCGCAATTCTAAGGTCGTTTACCGTTCGTTTAATAACCATAGGCAAACACCACCAGGGTATTCTCATACAACCACTCAAAGGAATGCCGACGCTGCTAACAGACCGACTACGGTAACACCCATCAACGAAACACCCACACCAGCAGCACCGCTCCCCACAGCAGAACGCTTCAGGGGAAACCACACTCAAAATGGTTCTGCAAGAACGACCACAGGTATACCGAACGAAGCCAATAGTCACAAAAAACGCAAGCGCAGTAATACCCCTAACTCCGGACGTACTGTTGAAGGTACAACCCGCACCCCCAGACCGAGAAGACGAAATGCACCAACCAATTTACAAAAAAGAAACCGTTTTATTTTGTTAGCGTTTGGGTCTTTATCGGGTTTATTAGTTTTATGGTTATTAATCGGTGCTGGTGTCGGACTTTTACAAAATACATTCTTCCGCGAAACAACTTTGCAAGGGGAACAGTTAAACATACCGATAAATAAATCATTAATAGAAACACTAAATTCTAATAGTCAACCTATTTTGAATACGGGTACTTTGACAACAGCAACCGCAGAAGAAATAGTTAAAACTTGGCTATCTGTTAAAGGATCTGCTTTGGGGTCCGATCATAATATTGAAAGCTTAGATAATATCTTAGTTGGTACATCCCTTGCTAGCTGGCGAATAGTTGCTCAGCAAGATAAGGTAAATAACCGCTATCGAACCTTTGAACATACGGTAAATGTTGAATCTGTCGATCCAGCCCTCCAAAACGAGAATCAAGCTGCGATCGAAGCGGTTGTGACTGAGGAAGCGAATTTCTATGATAATGGTCAAGTTAATCAGCAAAAGTCTTATAAAGAAACCTTACGAGTCAGATATATGCTGGTTAAAATCGGCGGAAATTGGCGGATTAAGGATATGTCAGTTGTGAATAAAGTGAGTTGATTTCTAGCGTTTAATAGCATACTTATTCAAATTAAAAAGTTTTTATAAGTTAATTATGTCCTGTTCATTAAGCTAAAATCTCAAGTATTCATTGCACAAACTTTGGTTCCCTACTAGCAAATTACGCATAGTTTATATGTATTAATAATTCGGGTTAACAATAGCTTCGTTGCTAGAGCAATAAGATTAATTAGATATAATGGCGATCGCCTTAATAAATTTTGAATTGATTGGTTTGGCGGAATAACCGATTATTGGGCTACGGCGTATGATTATTTCGTTATTATTGAAAATTTTTCAAGCCGTCACCCAACCTACAACTGACTGAGTTGTTCGAGAACGACAGTAGGGTAGTAGCCAACGAAGTCTTTGAGTTTCGCTTCAACTTCTTAGGGATGAGTTAATAAAGGGATAGATAGTGATATTAGCGCCGATATTTCACCAGACTTAGCTGATTTTGTAGTCAGCACTTTGTTGGGTAATCAATTAGGTAAGCTGTTACGCATTTAATTTGTATAATACTAGCGAGCAAGATGCTCGCACTACAATATTTTCAGGTTTTCCTGTTATACAATTTAGCTGCACATCAGCTTAACTTTATTTTAGGTCAGATGAATATCGCTTAATGATTAAAAGACTTACTCTCTAGTCTTAGATGTCAAATGGGTTCTATAACTACTCGCTGCTAACTGTTCCCTGAACAAAACCTGCTATAGATCGCAAATTTTGCATTCTAATTAACTCGATAAAATTTAGACCAGAACGCTTTTCAATTTTAGTAACAGCTTTGATCGCGTTTAACAGATGTTCTGCGGCTTCGGCTTCAGAATAACCTCGTCTCTGTACTAGATTAATCGCAGCTAGATCGGCTGTGATTTCTGATTCTTGAGAACGATTGGTACGTAAAATTCGCAGTATGGCGATCGCGCTTAATCCACCAGATGCAACAACACCCACTGCATCACCTTGAACTGATTCGATCAATCCACCAAGCAATCCAGCTAGCACGACACCTTGATATATATCCGGTTTAAACCACCGTACCTCAGTCAACCAGCAAACAGTGCGTAATAACAGTAAATCTCTTTGTGCTTTTGCAAGATTACGCCACAAATCGAAGTTAATATATATTTGTCTTTCTCGATGCCAAGGGAATGGAAACGATGCATCAATTACCTTTTGTTGCTCCGACTTACTCAGTATTTTTACTTTATTTCTCGCAGAAGCAGGCATTAATTCTGACAAACGACGAACTTCTATATTTGGCTCCATAATTTAGATTTGGCGATTGGTAATGGGTAATTGGTAATTGGTAATTGGGGATTGGTAATTAGCAAAAGCCCCACTTTTTAAGGGGGGTTGGGGGGATCTCAACCCCTGGAAAACTTAACTTTATGACCCTCACGGGACACACTACGCTAACATTGCGATCGCCTAAGTCCTATTTATGTCCTGTTCGATACTCTTGTTACAATCCGATTGTATCTACTGAAGCGGTGACTAATAAAATCCGAGCGATTTGCTTATAGAACTTAGATACTGATAACCTATTTTGAGTCATTAAAACGTTAGCCTGCAATCTCAAACCATTACAAATTCATCGGAAAATACACAACAGGAAATAGTAAAGTAAAATAATCGGCTTCCCCATGCCCAATGCCCAATGCCCCACACTAACTAAACATTAATTATGGATGCTTTTGCTCCTTTACCTCCCCAATGGACAAATGAGGCGACTCATGCTTTAGAATTTTGCTGTCCGAAGTGTGGTTCAACTAGTCGCGAAGCCGAAAAGGTTTGGATAAATAGACGTTCTCCTGTAGTTACAGAAATGTATCGTCGCAAATGGCAAGAATTTTACTACTGTAACTGCGGTTATGTATGGTGGGCTTGGAGTAACGATAGACCACCAGTAGATAATTCAGAAAGAATGCCGGAATAGCGATGAATTATATTTATTTACATTTTGTATTAAACGCGAAATCAATGTAGAGACGTAGCACTGCTACGTCTCCAATAATATGAAATCATCACGTTATATTTTGATTCACCTACACCAAAAAACCTGCTCTGGGCAGGCTTTGGAAAATACGGGAGACGTAATATATTACGTTACGTCTCTACATAATTAATAGGGAGACGTAATGTATTACGGTCTCTACATAATTAACAGATTTAGAACTTGAAGGTTGTACGTAGTGTACCTACGTAAACGGTGCTGTTATCGTTGTTGTGTTCGGGGTTGAAGATTACCAACAAGCCAGGAGTAACTTCAATTCTGTCGTTGAGGCTAATCTTGTAAAGACCTTCTAAGTGGTAAGAAGTATCTGCGTCTTTAGCAGCATTATCAACACCACTGATTTTAGTCAATTTAGGTGGCTGACCGAAGATTAAACCCAAGGTATTACCCTTAGCACCAAAGTCTTTCATACCGAGTGTAGCAGCCCAGTACTGAACTTCAGAATCTCCAGCACCGCTAGTTTGGTCAGCATCAACGAAACCGTACCAACCACCAAGAGTTGTGGTTTTATTGAGTTGTAAAGCAGCCTGTACACCGTAGTGGTTGGAGGTAGTTGCAGAACCGTCAAAAGGATCTCTAGCAGAATTATCAGCTAAACTACTACCTGTGCTTTCGGTGATGTTAACACCGCCAGTACTATCAAAACGACGCACGTAGGTAGCACCGATGTTCAAAGCTTTGATAGGGCTAAATTCTACCTGACCTAAGAAAGCATTGCTGCCATTGAAAACACCAATATTGGTGTCATTTGGATTTCCAGAGGTATAAGATCCACTCAACTTGACAGGAGATTTACCACCACCAATAGTAGCTGTTACACCAGCGTCACCACTAGCAGAGCGATAGATGGGGCTGAAACGTCCGTAACGGGAGATTGCACCACCACCACTGCTCTTAAATACGGGGTTAAAAACATTGATGTTTTCGTATAGCTCAGCATTAACAGCATCAACTTTGACCATTGCAGAACCAAAGTTGAAAGCGTAGTTGAGTTTATCTAATTCGATGTCGTTGTTGATTTGACTGAAATCATTTCCACCACCATCAATACCCAAGCGGGTCATTCTGGTAGCACCATCACCATTGCTGACGTTTGCTCTGAATTCTCCGGTGTTACGAGCTTGCAAACGAGCTTGCAACTTGTCCTTACCAGTGAAACTACTTTCAATCGATAGACGAGTACGCTGAGAGAAAGTAGCATTGGAGTCTGTATTGTCTCCGAAAATATCGGTTAAAGCAAAGACAGCTTCACCTTTCAACTTAGCTGTTGTAGAGAACTGGTTAGATTCCAATTCAGCAGTACGGTACTCTAAACTATCTACACGACCGCGTAGAGTTGCCAATTCAGCAGCATACTCTTCTTGCAAACGCTTCAAGGTTTCCAAGTCACCGGAACCAACCTTTTCGGTTGCGATCGCAATTAATTCGTTAATCCGATCCAAACAAGCGTTTAAACCAGCCGCAAATTCATAACGGGTTAAAGCCCGGTTTCCACGGAAAGTCCCGTTAGGATAACCTGCAATACAGCCGTAGCGCTCAACCAATGATTGCAATGCTTGGAATGCCCAATCAGTAGGCTGTACGTCGGAAAACTGAGAAACGGATGTTACTTGAGCAATGTTGGTATCTTGAGATAGTTCGGCAACAGAAGTGCTTTTTTCGCTTGCTTCACCAGCGAATGCGCTGTTAGCAGCGAAAAATGTTGCAGCGATAACTATTGGACTTAATTTGAAAACGTTCCAGAAAAGCTTTGTCATTTTTTTCTCTCTCACTCACACCTACCGTTTTTACCACCATCAAATAAGTCGTTTTTTATTTTACGAATATTTACTGGTGGTTGTTGTATTAAATTAAAAGGCAGGATGAGTAGTTAAAACAAGTCAACTAACACACTTTTTCTAGATTTATTATTGTTTTATCTGTGAAGCGTAGATAAAAAAACGTTTGTAGGTATATTGACGTTCGCGTTCTCTCTAAAGTTTTATAGCAGACTTTTTGTATATGGTTGGTATTCTTTGTTACCTTATGAATTTAATTTTGCTAATTAGATTAAATTTTTAGGTAGGTTGGATTAAGAGGAACGTAACTAAATTAGGACTTAGTAAAAAGGCATATTTTTTTGTAGGGGAGGCAAAATGGGGCGTAGATAATATCCCCCTTTATTGCCGTTGCTGTGACACTTTGACTAATTTTTAACGTAATAATGAGGTTTCCGTGTCACGCACCAACATAATGCTTGTGACAATTGCGGTCATTCCTGTAAATAAAAAAGTAGAGTACTAGTATTCCACCACATTGATTTTGGGGGGCAAGAAATTCGTAGTGCGAGCGTCTCGCTCGCTCGTGATCAATAGCGACCAAGATGGTCGCACTACGCTAACCCCTCATAACTTATGTGGCGGAGTACTAGTGGTCCTTTTCATTTATTCTGATAAGTAATGATTCGTAGTGCGACCATCTTGGTCGCTCGTTACCACCAGCGAGCGAGCTAAAAGCAACCAGCGAGCGAGCTAAAAGCAACCTTTTTTAATGTTATATTATAGTAGAGAAAGTTAAACAGCTAAAAGCAACCAGCGAGCGAGCTAAAAGCAACCAGCGAGCGAGACGCTCGCACTACCTCTACCCCGCAGAACTAATGCAATAAACTACCAGAAAGTAAAAGTAGTGCGTAGGATTTCTACATAAATAGTGTCGTTATTATCGTTGTGTTCGGGATTGAAGATAACTAATAACCCCGGTGTTAGCAAAACATTATTGTTTAATTGCAATCTGTACAGCGCTTGCAAGTGATAGGAAGTATTTACATCTTCGAGGCTGTTGACATCGTTACTGGTAATTTTTAGCGGTTGATCGAAAACAATACTTATGCTTTATAAGGAAGTTTGGGGGGATCTAAATTTGTAGAAAATTCGTTTTTATGTTTCTTGCGGGACACGCTACGAACACCGTTAAGATTGCGTAAACTATAGTATTAAAAATTGCTGAGAAGGTCCTGTTTATAATAAATTTAATTTATATTCGGCAAAAAAAAAGCCCGCAAAAGCAGGCTCTATCTAACTTATTTTATTTTTACAACTTGCTAAACCAATCTTAGAATTTGAAGGTAGTACGCAGAGTACCGACATAAATGGTGCTGTTATTGTTATTATGTTCTGGGTTGAAGATAACTAATATGCCGGGAGTGATGGCAATATTATCATTGATAGGCAACTTGTAAAGTCCCTCTAAATGATAAGAAGTATCTGTATCTTCAGTTAAATCGCTATTGGTTACTCTGGGTGGCTGACCAAAAATTACACCAAGAGTACTTCCTTTAGGACCGATGTCTCTCAAAGCCAAAGCAGCAGCCCAATAGAACATTTCTGCATCGTCACCTTGATTTACTACTAGATTTCCTTGATTTAGTCCGGTTTTTGCTGTTGCTTCTGAAAAACCAGCCCAACCAGAAAGCGCGAACTTAGAACTAGGACTAACTAAAGCTTGTACTCCATAATGGTTGGCGGTAGTTGCAATGTTACCAAAGGGACGATTGGCAAGAGCGCTACCTGTAGAATCAAACAGGTTAACGCCTTCATTGTTTTGATAGGTACGAGCATAAGTGAAACCAACACCAAATGCTTTACTAGGTTGGAACGCAATTTGTCCGATGGCTGCGTAGGAACCATTAAAAGCTCCAAAACCTGCGTTCGGGTTGTTATTATTATCTGCTAAGTAACCAACCGATGCGCTAATCGGTGATTTGGGAGCAAAAGTTAAGGTTACACCAGCACCATCACCTTGACGGTATATAGGGCTAAAACGTCCATAGCGCGATATAGCACCACCACCACTGCTTTCAAAAGCGGGGTTGAAAGTATTTATATTATCGTTGTATTCACCACTAACTGCATCAACACGTACTTTTAAGGCATCACCAAGGGGAAACTCGTACCACATTTCGCCAATGCCAAAGTCGTTACCGTTGTCTCCGTCAAATCCCAGACGGGTCATTCTCGTACCTGTTAGATTAGGTCTGGGTGAAGAAGTAGAAGTACTTCCATTATCAAATTGAGCGATATTTCGAGCTTCCAAACGGACTCTCAATTTGTCCTTTCCTGTAAAGCTCGAATCTAAATCTAGACGAACCCGATTGCTAAAGGTCACGTTGCTGTCTAAATCAGGATTATTATTCGGGTTGTTATCAGTGTCAGCTCGTGTATCCCCAAAAGGACTAGATGCGGCAAATATTACTTCACCTTTTAATTTAGTAGTAGTCGAAAATTGATTTGCTTCTATTTCCGCAGTCCGAGCTTCAAGTGCATCTACACGACCGCGCAAAGTTGCCAACTCTGCACTAAATTCTTCCTGCAAACGCTGTAAAGTAGCTAAATCTTCTTTACTTACAATATCCGCTGTTGCTGTGGCAATCAGTTCGTTAACTCGATCCAAACAAGCATTCAAACCAGCCGCAAACTCATAACGAGTCAAAGCGCGATTTCCGCGATAGGTACCGTTGGGATAACCTGCAATACATCCGTAACGCTCTACCAATGATTGCAACGCTTGAAATGCCCAATCTGTTGGCTGTACGTCAGAAAACTGCGATACTGATGTTACCTGAGCCATAGGGGTTGTTTCTTCAGACAACTCCGCAACAGGTGTTATTTGCTCGTTAACTTCTCCTGCTATGGCACCGTTAGCACTAAAAAAGGTTGCTGCTACAATCGCTGGACTCAGTTTCAGAATATTCCAAATAATTCTTCTCATCTCACTCACACCGATACAATTATGTTTATTTATTGATTAAATCATTAAGTAAAATCCCTTATACTAATATATTAAGATTTGTTTAAGGGATTCTACTTATGAATAAACAAGCTAATTGTACCAGAAAAAGGTTAGGTAGTTAACAGTGTTAACCACCTAACATTGTGATTATTTTCTACCGTCTTGATTCGGTAAACGCAGAATGATACGACGTTTGTGACGTACTATATTCTGTTCATCTTCAAACTGCTGCAACAAACGAGTTACGGTTACTCTGGTTGTATTTAATACTTCTGCCATCTCCTGGTGAGTGACATTAAGGTCGATAAGTCTACCTTGTTCAACTTCGCGACCAAATTTATCACCCAACCAAACCAAAAATTGCCACAAACGTAGCGAAATTGGTTTACGATGTACTATACTTAATAACTCCTCTGACTGTTGAATGTGAGATACCAAGGCTTCAACGTCTTGCTGCCACATTTGAGGTGGTAGAACGCTCACTTCAACACTTGTCAGACACTCGATTTGGTAAGGTTTAACCCTAGACAAAGGATAGCCAACTAAATCTCCCGGGCCCCAGTAACCTAGAGTGATAAATGCCCCATCTTCACTCCAGGTTAATGTCCGGACTGCACCGCGCTCAATGCGCCATAGAACGTCGTTACGTGGTGGAATTACTTCCCGACGTGTAAATAGTCTTTGTGGTAGAGAACTGGTACTAGCATTATTGTTAGTATTTTGCGAAAAACTACCGTTAGCAGGGCGATTTGTAGAATACATTATCTCAGATTCCGTTATTGGTAAGGTTTGTGTTTGTTCGATTTAAAAGCGGTCAAAGGTATCCTATCGATTTGCCACCACCCTGTAAATATGGTCAAATCAGTTTAGGATTTAACTCATACGCTTAGCGATTTATATTCGCGAAAAGCTTTAGTTATTTTTTTTGGCTCAGCCAAAAGGTAGATGAAGTGTTTCAAGGAACTCTGCTATTCTATAGATGATTTGTTGATAGCTATATAGTTCATCTAAAATAAATCCCTTGAAAAACACATACTGCTGCTGGCTCGATAAGTCTCTTAAGAGAGCTATAAATTATTAGCAGTAAAAATATAGTTAGCAAGTATAGTTAGCAAGTATATTTAGCCACTTAGAAGTAAGCATGACTGATATCATTATTGCGTAATCTCGCTACTTTGTGTTTATGAGAACGTTAAACTTCCTTTATATTTAGTTGCAAATTTCTCTCAAAAAAGCAAATCTGCGGTATTCAGAATCACATCAAAATTTATTCTAGAGCAATTGAGAATAATTTGCAACTAACCTTAATTATGTTTTGGTGACATAAATAACCGCAGGCTTAGGAGGAGCGTCTGGGCTTTTGTCAGGCCAGTTAGAACCAATAGGAACTTGACGGGTTTGGGCGAACTCTTCCCCAGTGGTGCTGTAGACTAGATAATCTCGGTTTTCCGAAGCCCCTTTTAAGCGGGTGCCATTAGCTTCTCCAGGATGTTGAATGGAAAGAAACATGGTTTGCTCGTCGGGTGTAAAACAAGGTCCGGTTGTTTCGCACTCCATCGGTCCGATACCAAATAAGAAGGCTTGACCTGCATTTTCGCCGGAAGTGGGAATATACCAAATAGTATTGTTACCAAATAATCCCGATATATTTGCAGTTTTGCCTTTATCATCGGTACGATTTTTGACAGCATTATTGAGTTTGGATGTGGAAACATCTGTCACCATCCATACATTTCCACCTTTATCTAGCAGCAGGTTATCGGGGTTTGCAAAACCCATTCCACCGCTTGCAAGTTCACCACCAGTAGCAAGCATTTCCCATTTAAAAGTGTTGGCTGCTGGGTCGTTGCTGTCTTCCGTCAAACGCATTACCCATCCATACTCATAACTAACTTCACCTTTGGGTCCTTTGAAAACTCTGCTATCGGGACCGCCGTCATCACCGGGAGAACCAGAGGTAAAGCTAATATACAAATCTCCATTCGGGGCAATTTCGGTGTCCTCCGGACGAGCCGTACAAGTTGCACCGGCTGCGTTTGCTGCGTAATGCGCGTCAATCAATATTGCACCCTGTTTTTCTTCGGCATTACCTACATACAAGTCACCGAGTTTTTTGAATTGTTGCTTGTATTTAGCAACTTCTTCATCTTTTGATGCTGCTAAATAATTGCCTTCAATGGGTTTGGGAACTTCAAACAGTGTTTGCCTTCCTGACGATTGCGAACCCAATGGTAGAGGAAGTAATTTTCCAGCGATATTGCTCGGCAAGTCTGGATTTACAGAGGTATCTGCATTTAAAGGTATCCACCGACCAGTTCCGTTAGCGTCGAATTTGGCTGCGTAGAGCATTCCTTTAGATAAAAGCTGAGAATTGGCTTTGTCTTTAGGGTCGGAAACTTTAGCGCTACTAACGAATTTATAAACGTGTCCACCTCTTCGATCGCACCCCGAATAAAACGCTAAAGGCTTTCCGGTCTCGACACGCACTCCTACGGCTTCATGGTGATAACGTCCCAACCAAGTATGTTTTGTGCCGTAATCGTTAGGGTTTGCGGGGTCTACTTCTACTATCCAACCGTATTTATTCCCCGCTAGCCCAAAGACGTTACCTTGACCGTACAAATCTCCCTCAGCGATGCTAAAAGCAACTTTATCTGGCTCAAAAGAGGTTCCATCTGCATAAACTGGTTCGGGTACCTGAGCCTGGAAGTTTTCTTCCGCACTCAGAACCGTTCCCCAAGGAGTAGTTCCCCCGGCACAATTGGCAAAAGAACCAATAATGCGATCGCCAAGTTTGTCGGTGTAGCCAAGTCCTTTCTGTTTGCGAAATACGACTACAGCAGGACCCGTCGATTTGAGGTAACGTCCGTCTTCCAACCCGGAAATTCCACTAATACGTCTATCTGTATTGCTGTTAGTGCGTTCCCATTTTCCATCCGCGTTTTTACGGATAGAAATAACACCTAATCCCTGATCTAATAATGCTTCGGAACAAATTTCCCGTATGTTCGCTTTCAACGGGTCATCTTCACGTAAAGCATAAGCATTTATCTCACTTTTTCCCTGGGAATCGGTCTTTAGTTTAGCTATTACCTCATCAAAGGGTAACGGTTTCCCTATTACCTGCGCGTAAGTTTGCATCCAAGGGGTAGCGCTAATGTACTCAAAATTAACTGAGAGATATCCTTCATTTTCTCCCGTTGGTACAAACGATAAATAATCGTTATTGTAGCCAAATCGAGAATCGCCGACTTTATCGCCCCAAGCTGCTATAACCTGGTATTCAAACCCATCGGGTAATACCAAATCATCAACTACTTCAAAGTTGCGGTAAGCTTCTTGCTGTTGTTCGGGATTAAATCCAGCAGTTTGCAAGGGAATAGGACCTTTTACAGGTTTAAATACCGATAAAGCCTTTGCTTGTGACCCATTTGGCTGCACTGTTACTTTGCGATCGCACCCTGACAGCGAATTCAGCGCTACTGCACCTGCACTTGCTCCCATCAACAGCAAAAAATCACGACGTTTGATACTCATCAGTTTTTTATTACACCAGCATTTTCGGTTAGATAGAAAACAATTTTATATTGCCTTTGTTACTTTAATGGTGAAAGTTTAAGAATAGGTAAGCTTAAAGTAAAAAGTAAGTTAGTTGACAATTTTATCAGATGTGTCTTTTTTACTTTATCATTCATAAAAATCACTAATTACCAATTCCACTTTACTGATAAAGCTGTATCTATTTAAACAGATAAATCTTAAAAGTGTCAAATGTTTTTCATTTGATATTTATTTTTATGAGAGACAAATAACCTAGTCATAATAAGCTTTTTGAAAAATATAATCTGATTGTAGCTTGCCTTGTTTGAGAACTATTAAATAGTATTTATTCTTGTTTTAAATAACAGCTAATGTGTTTTTAAATACTTCAACAATGTAATTAAGTTTGATAAAATACAGTTAAATATTTTCACTATTGCTACTTCATGCTTCTAAGTATTTTTGATTCTTTAATACAAGCGCGTCCATCTATCATAAAAGTTGAGCAAAATTTTCGCGTAGCGTCTCCGGAGAAGAAATTACGAACATTATACCTTTTTCCTCTTAAAGGGTGTCCGACAGCTATATAACCGTTCCTCGTTCCCTGTTACCTATGCAGACTAAGTGACAATGCGATACATATAGGACTTACGCAACTGGCATATTTTGGTCGTAGGGTGCTGTGACACTTCGCTTGATTTCTAACGCAATATAATGGTTTATGTGTCACGCACCGTTCCCTCGTCTTGTGACAATTGCGGCCATTCCTGACATAAACAAAAAACCTCCCCGTTAATTCGGAGAGGATGCGCGTAAAGATTTTTGCAATTAGTATCATTTACAACAATAATTGGTTATTTGAATTTTACCAATGAAATATAAAACAAAAAATTAAGAGCGCTGCCCTGTAACAATATACGCCACTCTTTGACCAATATTGGTTGCATGGTCTGCCATCCGTTCTAAACAACGAATCGCTAAGGTTAACAGTAAAATCGGTTCTACAGAGCCTTGAATATCTTTTTGATTAGCTAAAGTCTCATAAACTCGTTCGTAAGCTTCGTCTACTGCATCATCAAGTAATTTTACACTTTTTGCGCCAACTTCATCCAAATCCGCTAACGCTCCCAAACTTGTCGCTAACATTGCTTGAGCGTGACGAGACATGACCGCAATTTCCGGGATGCAAGAATGAGGCTCGTAGGGAAAGATTTTTACAGCTATTTCGCTTAAATCTTCAGCATAATCACCAATGCGTTCTAAATCGCGCACTAGCTGCATAAAAGCACTTAAGCAGCGTAAATCTTGTTCGGTCGGCGATTGTAACATCATTGCCGTGCATTCTGCTTCTATTTCTTTATAATATCGATCTATTTTCTTATCTAATAAAGGTAACTGTTCGGCTTTTGATAAATCGCGAGCAAATAATGCTTGGTGCGTAAGACGAAATGACTGTTCTACCAAAGCACCCATACGCAATATATCCCTTTCTAGCCGCCTGATGTCGCGTACTAGTTGAGGTTTTGCAAAATTTGGTCTACTTAGGAGAGCTTTCACGCTTGTATCAAACATGAATTTTCTTAAATATAATCTTGGATTACGGATTCTGCCATGACTTGGGGGAGATGAATTTGTAACCATGCACCACCTGTTTGTGGATGATTCATAGCTTTGATAGTTCCCCCGTGAGCGGCTACAATTTGATAAACAATAGCTAATCCCAAGCCGCTTCCATCTAAAGTTGAATCATCCTTCTCATTTATAGAGCGGGAACGTGCTTTATCTCCTCGGTAAAATCTCTGAAATATATAGGGTAAATCTTCTTGAGCAAAACCTACGCCGGAGTCTATAATATTTATCTCAAGCAGCGAGCGGTTTTCAGGCTCGTTTTTATTTTCTTCTGAAGGTATATTAACATTAGCTTCAACTCGGATAACTCCGCTAGAAGGACTATATTTAATACTGTTATGAATTAAGTTAAAAAATACTTGGTAGAGCCGGGACTCATCAGCACTTACCCACGCATCATCAATACCAGTCAAGGCAAGTTGAACTTTTTGACGTTGCGCGATTGGTTCCAAACTTTCCCAAACTGAATTAATTAAGGTTTTTATTTCTAAAGGCTGGCAATTTAATTGAGTTGCGGGATTGGTTTCGAGTCGAGTTAGGTCTAACCAACTTTGTACCAGGTCAATCAATCGGTCAACTTCCTTTAGAAGACGATTAATCCAGCGCTTTAAAGGTGGACTCACGCGGTCTTGTAAAGTTTCCACAACCAGACGAATAGAAGTTAGTGGTGTTCTGAGTTCGTGGGCAAGATCTGAAAAAGTTCTGTCGCGTGCTTGGCTCATTTCCAGTAGCTGCTGACGATTTTCTAGAAATACTCCCACTTGATCCTGGGTTAAAGGCAAGCCAGTAGCTCGCAAAACCACAGATTTCTGTTGTAACATCGCTTCGGCATTCTCACAAGGGGGGTGAAACACCCACTCCCTTACTTGAGAAGAATGGCGATCGCGAGTTTTTTCTATTAAACGGTCGAGTTCGTAGGAACGTACCAACTCCAATAACAAGCGCACTTGTCCCGGTTGCCATTTTTGCAAGGACAACATTTGACGGGCTTGTTCGTTGCACCAAAGTAATTGATTTTCTTCGTCAACTTGTAAATATCCTAAAGGGGCGTATTCTAACAAGTCTTGGTAACTTTCGAGTTGCTGCTCTAAAAATTGCTGCTGTTTTTTTAATCTAGCAAGTCTATATCGCCATCCACGAAATGACAATACCGCAACCTGCGCGAAATAACTCTTTTCCGAGTCAAAACGTCCCAAGTAGCGGTGAAACTGTATTGTATACCAGACCCACAAGCAGATGCTTAATCCTAAACCTAAGATAAATCCCAGTAACAGCATCACAATTGGTAAGTTGCTTTGGGACAAATAAATAATAACTAACAATTACCCAAATCGATACCCAAAACCCCGAACTGTAACAATATACTCTGGACGGGAAGGATCTATCTCGATTTTTTCTCGCAACCAGCGGATGTGAACATCCACAGTTTTGCTATCCCCAACAAAATCGGGTCCCCATACCTGGTCAAGCAACTGCTCTCGCGACCAGACGCGGCGAGTATAGCTCATAAATAGTTCCAACAAGCGGAATTCTTTAGGCGATAAGTTCGCTTCTTCTCCACGCACCAAGACGCGGCATTCTTGAGGATATACAGTGATTTCTTTATAATTTAATACTGGGGCTTGAGTAGTAGTACTTAGACGCTGACGGCGTAATAGCGCTCGACAACGGGCTACCAACTCTCTCATACTAAATGGCTTAGTTAGATAGTCATCTGCACCAACTTCTAGACCTAATACGCGATCGGTTTCGCTACCTTTTGCGCTCAACATCAAAATTGGTACCGGGTTTCCTTGATGACGCACTAAGCGACAAATATCTAAACCGTTAATTTGAGGCAACATTAAATCTAAAAGCACTAAATCGAAGGTAGCCTCATTATTATTAGGGTCAAAACTTTGGAGTTGTTCTATAGCTAAACGTCCATCAGTGGCAACTTGCACTTCATAGCCTTCCTCCTCCAAAGCCAAAACCAGCATTTCCCTGATTAATTCTTCATCCTCTACCACTAAAACACGATTTCTTTGCCCGATATCCGCCGCCGAAGCGTACTTTGTGGACTCATTTGTATACATTGACTTACAAAAATATGAGGATTTTACTTGTAGCTATTTAGCTGTGGTTTTTGAGTAAATTTACGTTTATCTATTGACATTTATTTTCTTTATGAAGAAATGTAACATATGTAACAGCAGTTTCTTTATTATAAAACACTACAGTAAAAAGCAGTCAAAAACTAGTGGCTGCTTTACTTTTTTTTAGCTGTTGACAAAAGTATTTTAATTTCCTACTATGAATATAGTACAAAAATACTATAAATGCTCGGTTGTAAAACAATTTCTAAATAACAATGTCATTTAGCTGTAGGTAGTAGAAGTATTTGGGTATTTTTACTGCGCTAACAACTATGTTTAAAAGGCTACTCTAATAAACAGCAAGGGGTATGTCTTTGTGAGGTTATTTAGAAAAAAAATCATTAAACAAAGATAACAGGAGTCAAAAAGTGAATACAGTTACAGTCAAGGATAGTAAGCAACAATTGATGCAAGCATTTGAGCAAATACTTGCAGAAAAGCAGAAATTAGATTCAAAAATTGCTACCAAACAGGAGGAAGCTGAAAAGGAAAAAGACAAGGAAATTTTAACCGCAGCTTCAGCATATACAGTTGATGGAATTGTTAAAGGTTTAGCCGATTTACAGTTAGAGTTTGGTAGTATGGTTAACCAACTTTCTGAAAAACTGATATCGGAGAACTCGAAATTAGACCAGTTGAATCGTGCAATTGAGATTGAAACTCAGTATTTACAGGAATTGCAGAAAATCAGAATTGTTGCAGATACTGTGGATGTTTTAACTCAAGAACATCAAGAGAATTTGAGAAAATTAGAATCAGATACTAGTAAACAGCGAGAAGCATTAGAAAAAGAGAAACAGCAGACGCTTTACTGTTTAGCAAAAGAACAAGCCAAGTTTGAAGAAGCAGAACAAGCATACAACGAATTATTAGCCAAGAATCGCGCAAAAGAACAAGAAGAATATCAATACAAGTTAGAAAATTCTCGCAAAATTAACGAAGATAGTTATAGAGAAACAAAGCGTCAACTAGAAAGAGAAATACAAGAATCTACCCGTCAGAAAGAAAAAGATTGGGTAGAAAGAGACAAAGTTATTAAACAACGTCAACCTTTATTGGAAGAATATCAAAAAAAAGTAGCTGCTTTCCCCGCTGAGTTGGATGGAGAAGTGAAAAAAGCCAGAGAAGAAGCGATAAAAGACACATATCAAAAAGCCAAAGTGGAAGCAGATTTGTTTGAGAAAGAGTGGGAAGGTAGCAAACAAAGCTATGAATTGAAAATTACCTCTTTAGAACAAAATATTGAAAGACAAAATCAGCAGATTGAAAATATTTCCAATCAACTGCAAGAAACCTTAAAGCAAGCAAAAGATTTAGCAATGAGAGCTTTTGATAGTTCTAATAAGTAGGGAATAGGAAATAAGGAATTTATACTTACTACGACAAACATTCAAATCTACAATTTTTGGGGAGAATTATTATGTCTGCGAAAATTAATCAGAAGAATACCAAAAATGAAATTTTGCAAGCTTATGATGAGTTAGCAAAAGAAAGATTAGAACTCAAAAGACAAGTTGACCAGCTTGTTAAGTCTAGTAATTCTGCAAGATCTGATAATTTCAAAGCAGTAGAAAAAATACCAGCTAATCAATACTTAAAAGTGCAGCAAAAAATGAATCTTACTATTGAAAACTTAGCGAAAATTCAGTTAGGTTTTGGTAGCTCTGCAAATGAATTGTCCGAACAACTGACTACAAAAGCCTCTAGATTAACAGAAATAAAGCAACTTGTAGAAGAACAATTGCAGCAATTACAGCAGCTACATAGTTTAGAAGTTGGTGAAGAGACTTTAGATAATTTGATTCAAAGTTACGAAGAGAATAATTCAGCTTATCAAGAAGAATTTAACCAACTTTCTGAAATATTAAAACAAGAAATTCAAGAATTAAAAGAATCTTGGCAAAAACAGCAAGAAGAATCTCAACGCAACATCAAAGAACGAAATGATAACTTAAGTAAAAATCGTCAGCGAGATGTTTCGGAATATAAGTACGATTTAGAATTAGCACATAATTTGGAAGTAGATGTATACGAACAGCAACAGAAAGAATTGTATAAACAGCTAGATGAATTTCAGCAAGAAACGGAAAAACAGTGGAATGAACGAGAAAAAACAACTGCTGAGAAAGAAAAACAGTTTGAAGAATTAAAAGTTAAAGTAGAAGGTTTTTCTCAACTAAAAGAAGCCGCTATTAGAAAAGCAACTGAAGAAGGTAAAGGAATTGCTCATTATCAGGCTAAAATTAAATCTAATTTACTTGCAAAAGAAGTAGAAGGTCAAAAAGCTTTTTACGAACAAAGAATACAGTCTTTAGAGCAGACAATTACTAATCAGGAAATTAGAGTACAAAGTTTGTCGAAACAGCTTGAGTCAGCTTTGAAACAAGTCCAGGATTTAGCTGTTAAAGCTATTGAAGGTTCTGCAAACGTCAATTCATATCAAGCGATAAAAGAAATTGCTTTAGAACAAGCTAAAAGTCCTGTGAAAAATAAGTAAGTAAAGAGGGAGTAGGGAATAGGGAGTAGAGAAGAAAAATAAAGAAAAGAAACCCGATATTTCTAAAATATCGGGTCTATGATTGATTTACAAAATATTAAGAGATTATTGATATCTGTATTTAATTTAATTAAGCTATAGTATCAGGATTATTTTTTTTAGCTTCTTCTCTAGCAGTAATATACTGCGCGAAACCAATCTCTCTTCTTTTTGGTCTACCGTAATCTGGTACTTTTACTTTTCTTTTTTTTGCTGCCCAAGCCATTATTTTCTCCTTTAATGTTGTATAGTATTCTGCGTGTATATTTTTATCTACATGGTTTTTTGTTCGATTCCAGGAAAAGTAACTAAATTAATTTAATTTAAATACACTTTTTAAAGACAAAAACAGAGACGCATTTGCAGCATCTCTGTGTAAGAAACCCAATATTTGAAAATATTTGAAAAATTTGAATTTGTATATTAAAAGTTTTTAAAAAGCAATCCGATAAAATAAATGCAAGTTATACAAAACACTCGCAGTGTAGAAGTAACTCCCTACGCATTTGGATACAATACTAACAATCGGCAATCCGGAAAATTGACGAAATAATTTTTATTGACTCTAAAAACTTAAAAACCCAACTTTTGAGAAAACCAGCTTATAAAAGTTGAATTATAAGCAATATAGTTATAAAGTTATCAAGCAAAAGTAGAGAAACCGTGAGGGGGTATATCTTGAATGCGTCCCGGACCTACTGCTCGGACTGCTTCACGAAGAGAAATATCTTCAGTATACAAAGCACGTCCGACGATCGCACCCGTGACACCTTGGGGTTCTAAAGCTAATAAACTTAATAAATCCGTCACCGAACTGACTCCACCAGAAGCAATAATCGGGATATCAATAACAGCAGCGAGTTCCCGTAAAGCATCCAGATTCGGACCGCTGAGAGTACCATCGCGGTGAATATCGGTGTAAATTATCTCTGCTGCTCCTAATTCTTGCATTTGTACCGCAAGTTGGGTTGCTAAAACTTCTGAAGTTTCCAACCATCCGCGAGTTGCAACTTTACCGTTACGAGCATCGATACCAACGATAATTTTTTGGGGGAATTCTTGAGCAAGTTCTTGCACTAATTGGGGTTGTTCAACAGCAACCGTTCCCAAAATTGCCCATTCAACACCAATATTAAATAATTGTTGGACGCTTTCTCTACTACGCAATCCACCACCCACTTCTACAGGTACTGAAACTGCATTTACAATAGCTTCAATAGCAGACAAATTTACGACTTTACCGGCTTTTGCACCATCTAAATCGACAACGTGTAACCTTGTCGCACCTTGTTCAACCCATTCTTGAGCAATATCAGCAGGGTTTTCGCTGAATACTTCCGACTTATCGTAATCACCTTGATAAAGTCGCACGCAACGACCTTCTAATAAATCTATCGCTGGAATTACTTGCATCTTACTATTTTGGATTTTAGATTTTGGATTTTGGATTTAAAAAATTTGACCTTTGACTTTTGACCTTTAACCTTTAACCTTTAACCTTTGACCTTT
>NZ_JAYGHM010000005.1:121567-152311 GCF_034931125.1 Rivularia sp. UHCC 0363
CCTTTAACCTTTAACCTTTAACCTTTAACTTTTAACCTTTAACCTTTAACCTTTAACCTTTAACCTTTGACCTTTGACCTTTGACCTTTGACCTTTGACCTTTAACCTTTGACCTTTGACCTTTAACCTTTAACCTTTAACCTATTAATTATTGCTTGACGAAAACCTAATACAACTAAAATATTTGACAAGGTTAAAAAGACTTCTGCGCTTCCGTGGAGCCAATCGACGTTTGCAAGACTTTTACCGTAATGTACTTGGGAGTAAATACCTGCGGGAATAGTAACGGCAACAAAGACTAAAGTACCGTAAAATCCATACAAAGCTAATTTTGGGGTTTCTGGGGTACGAGTGATAAACCACAAGAAACCTAAATAAGGAAATAATGATAATGCGAATAAGGTTTCTTTGGAAATCATTTTTAACAGTAAGGAGTTACCAGTAAGCAGTTAAGAGTTAGGAGTTGGAATTTTTGAATTTTATTTCCAATGCCCAATTCCCCATGCCCTTTTTTTAATTATTCTGATTTTACAGCTTTTGTGGACGCGGGATTAGTTTCGATATCGCTATTTTTTGTGGAACGATATATCCACCAAGCTGCTGCGAATAGGGTAAAGTTACCAATCACTGTCATGCTTGCTTGGAGTGTTACCAACCATTCGAGAGATTCGGAGTTCTCGAAAAAGTGCCAGGTACAAGCACACATAGCGCTGACTAATGCTGGTAACATCCCAAAGGATAAAGCTCCCCAAGCAGGATTACCGATAACTTCGCCGTATTTCCAGATTAACCAGATCGCGGCAATCCACTCAACAACGCTGGAAACGTGAATTATCCAAGTGGGAATTGAAAGTGCGTGCATAAATAAAGTTAGAAGTTATCAATGTTAAGACGCTAGCCGTTTTTGAGGTACTCGTAATAGTGAGATGCCTATGATTAACATCCAGACTTCCCATAGTATAAAGCCGATGGGGGTGGTTTCGATTATAGGCATTTGGGGTATGACTGTTGCTAGGAGTTCGCTTTGTCCTAAAAGCAGCAGTGGTGTGGTAAATAGTCCCCACCAAGCTACCCAAGATTTGAAAAGTGGTGACGATCGCATTATTAACCCTACTCCTAAAGTCCAACCAATCAATAAAGTCTGTCCCAAATGCTCCCCTATTACAACACCGCCATACTGATGTATTGTTTGGTATACGACGCTGACTGCTTCGCGGGTAGCAGTACTAGCATTAGGATTTGTGTAGAGATTTGCTAAGACTGGAACGACAAATACCCAACGCATCAGTCCAATTGCTTGCAGAATTCCGGAAAATGCCCCCATTAGAGTTGCGATCGCAAGATTTGGAATTTGTGGAGAATCCATAACGCGGTGTAGTAGCAGACTCGCAGGAATAAATAGCAAAGCTGCCAGCCCAAAGGCAAACCAGGTAAGAATTAATTGGGTTCCCCCTGCATGAAACTGTGTGAGGACGACATCAACTGGTTCTCGGAGAATGTCGTCATACCCGAAGGTTTGAATTAGCAGCGTATAGGGAATATTTGATAAAATAACCAGCAAAACAAATAGAATACCCGTGATGCGAACCAGTTTTAAGCGGCTCATTAGCAATTCCTTTTGATAATATGAATCTTGCAGCGAGCAATCCAACCAAATTGGGTTTAACAGCTTGTAGAAAGTTGACAAGCAACCGTCAGACAAATTAGTGCGATGACAAGAAAACCAACTCGGATCGCGTGGAGTCGATCCCATCGTGTTCTTAAATCTTTCCAGTCATCGGGCAATTTTTCTAAGTTCATTTGACCGATCTGGTTGTTGATCGGTACTAAGATAACAATGGTGAAGATAATTAATAAAGACCAAACTATCGCCGCGATCGCAGCAAAAAGCAATGCCGTTCTATTTTGTTGGAGAATGAAAGCGATCGCGATTGTCAGCACCAGTGTTAAGGCATACCAAAATGGCATAATCCTGCCGTAAGTAAGCGCGAGAGCTTTTGTTGAAGCTGCATGACATTTATCCCCTAACTGAGATAGTTGTGGATGTACAAAGCCACTCACGGCAAGTTCATTTCCTACCATTAATCCAGCAACAATTAATACAATTGTTTGAAGTGGAATAAATTGCATGATGGCATTTCTCTGATTTTAAAAACGAAAAATTGAAGTCAGGCCAATACTTAAGTAGCGAACCATCAACTTTAAACATTTGAGCTAGCCAAACCAAAGCGTTAATTATCGAACTAAATAGAATTGCTGGGATACCTACGGGAACTGTATCTGAGAGTTTGAGTAATAAGGCAAACTGTAAAAGATTGGTTGGCATTCCTTCCGAATTGACTTTACCGTCGATCGCCAATCCATACATTCCTCGAATAAACCGCTCAAATCCTTCAGCGGGGCGGTTTTCGGTAGTAAATGCAACCCAATCATTGGAAGCATTGCAAAAGCTGTGGTGCATCCCCGCAGGAACGTGCAAGCTCTCACCCGGTTGTAAACTGCGTCTATTTCCTTTTTGTCCCACTTCCATTTCCAGACATCCCTTGAGTACCGTAAAGGTTTCATCCATTTCAGTGTGGTAATGTAATGGGCTACCTTTAGCACCGGGAGGTAGATCGAAGCGAATTTTGGAAGGGTGCAAAATCGTCATGCGATCGCCCGTGACTGGATTTACAATTATTTCTGGATTTGACAATATCGAAGCAGTTTCTTTATGGGTCGAAAAATTTACAGTCATTGTCAATTTCTCCTAGCACAATCTCGTTGGAATTAATTGCTAACAGTTCAACAGTAAGGCTTTCTGCTAGGGTATGAAATGACGTACCACGCCAAAAGATTGACGGGTTACGCCAATCTCAAAATCAACTAAGTTATGCAAGAGGCTACGTTTTCAATTGCGATCATGCGAGATATTTTGCAGTATGTGGCGGCACAAGGAGTTGAGGTCAATCAGCTATATACTGCCGCTGGTATTGATCCGGCTTGGTTGGCAGATCCAGACCGTCAAGTATCCGGAGAAATACTTAAGTTTTTGTGGCGCGAAGCAATTAAGCAAACTGGCGATCGCAATTTAGGCTTACATATCGGAGAAGCGTTTGACCTGTCTGCTATTGGCATTGTGGGTTATGTATTGCTCAATTGCCAAACCTATGGGCAAGTTTTAGAAAAGCTTTCCCAGTACACTCGTTTGTTCAGTCAGGGTGTAACAATTCATCATCGGGTTTTGGATGGCTGGGTAGAGTGCGATTGCGAAATTGTCGGGAATGTCAAAAATTATCTGCTGGATGAACCCCGTCACCCAATCGAAAGTACCTTTGCGGCTTTGATAACTGCTACCCAACAGCTTGTAGGAAAAGTTCTCCCAGTCCAAACCGTCTACTTTCAACATTCCCGTCCAGAAGACTTTTGCGAACATCAACGGATTTTTCAAACCACTGTACAGTTCTCTCAACCTATAAATCGCATTGTGTTTGATGCTACCTACTTAGATTGGGCAGTGCGATCGGCGAATAATAACTTGCTGTCAGTCTTTGAACTTCATGCAGCAGCGATGCTCAGCGCTCAAAATCAAGCGCAAAATTACACCCAAAAAGCGATTGAAGCGATAGTGAATTCACTGCAAGGAGAGATGCCATTAATTGACGCGATCGCCCGCAACCTAACTATCAGCGTGCGTCAACTCCAGCGAGAGTTAAAAGCAGAAAATACCTCCTACCAACAGCTTTTAGATGAAACTCGCCAAAAACTTGCCCTACAGTATCTAAAGAACCCGGAAACATCAATTCATGATGTCGCATTTTTACTGGGTTTTTCCGAACCGAGCGCTTTTCATCGTGCCTTTAAACGCTGGATGGGACAAACACCCCGAAGTTATCGTGAGAACCAAGTTAAATTATGAAGTTGAATAATTGCCTTATCTCTTCATGTTTACGAAACTTGTCGCGGAAGTATCTTGCTGTGTGTCGCAATTCGTGCAAAATACAGTCAGATGGAAATAAATATTTAGGGCTTGCTGAATCAAGATATGACGTAATGATTTCGCGTTGAATACAAACAGGACTTACGCAATTGTCACAAAAACCCGGTTGGTGCGTGACACTAAAACCTTATTATTGCGTTAAAAATCAAACATAGTGTCACAGCACCCTACGAGCAGAATACGCCAGTTGCGTAAGTCCTAACAAAATGTAAATAAATAGAATTCATCGCTTATTCAACAACGCCAATATTTATTTTTAAATCCAAAATCTAAAATCTAAAATCCAAAATAACTATGCGGGCGCTTTTATCTGGGTATTATGGTCAAGGAAATGGTGGTGATGAAGCTTTGTTAGCGACACTTTTACAAATGCTTCCTGAGTCGGTGACTCCTGTGGTTCTTTCTGGTAATCCGGAGGAAACGCAGCGACGTTACAATGTGGAAGCTTGTGAGCGCAAGGCTTTTAATAAGGTAATGCAGGCTTTAAGTTCTTGCGATGCTTTTATTTGGGGTGGTGGTAGTTTAATTCAAGATGCTACTAGCGCTATTAGTCCCTTTTACTATACTGGTTTGATGGCGATCGCTCAAAAAAGAGGGATGAAAACTGTGGCTTGGGCGCAGGGTATTGGTCCTTTGAAACGTAATGCTACTAAGTGGTTGGCGCGTCAGAATTTCGCTGGCTGTACTAAAATCAGCGTTCGCGATCGCGTTTCTGCTAGTTTACTTCAGGAATGGGAAATTCCCCATGTTCTCGCACCAGACCCGGTTTGGGCGTTGGAATCTCAGTCTACACCCGGTCTTTGGGATACTCCAGCACCAAGGGTTGCGGTAACTTTACGCGCTCACCCGGAACTGACACCAGCACGACTAGGTAATTTAACTAAGGCTCTAGTAGATTTCCAAAAAGCCACGCAAACCTTTATTTTGCTCATACCGTTTCAAAAAAGCAAAGATTTAAGCATCGCTCAAGCAATTCAACCAGCGCTCGAAGATGTTAGTAAGATTATTACTATAGAAGAACCAACTTTATTAAAAGGCATATATCGCGGGGTAGAAATGGCGATCGGAATGCGCTTACACAGCTTGATCATGGCTGCAAGTGAAGGATGTCGCTGTTTTGCATTAAGTTATGACCCTAAAATTAATCGGTTGATGGAAGAATTAGAAATGCCGGGATGGGATATTGGTGAATTACCCGATGATGCGAATGCGATCAGTACAGCTTGGATAGAGCATTTCGCCAATGGGGAAGCGCTTTCGGAGGATAGAATTAAGTTTATTACAGATAGAGCTTTGATACATCGGGAAGTATTGCAGCAAGCCTTAATCTAAATTACCCACCAGTCACCCTTGTAGAGACGTTGCAGTGCAACGTCTCCAGATCTAGCGGAATAACGAAAAATCATTGTTTGGGAATAATTTTCATTTTCAACGCAAAGACACGCTGAGGTTAGCAGAGGGAAGATTTAATCTGTGTGTTAGCAGAGATTAAATTTTATTGACTACTTTAACTAAAAGTTGGCTCGTCCTTTCCAATGGACTTTAAATGGTAAGCTTTTAATGCCATAAACCAAACCGATCTAAATTTACGCCACATCGTACAAGACAATATCACTCCGGCTATAATTTTTTTTGCCTATAGAAGAACAAAAAAATGAAAAGAATATTTGATTTGTTTTTTGAGATTGAATTTTATTTAAAGATTGCGATTAGTTGCACAATTATTCAACAGCTAATTTATTGGCTGTTACAGGATATAAAACTCAACTTTATCTCTCATGTATTGTTATACTGGCTACTTGGTTCTGTCTCATTTTATAGTCTTGGTATTTTCATCGAAAAGGTAATTAAAAAGAATCATAGTTTGAGAGCTAAATTGACTGCCAGAGTTAAGAAAGTCAAACAGCAAACATACCCAACATTTACTTTCAAAGGCATCATTATTGGGGAAATCAAAAGTTTGATCGCAGTATTGATTATTCTCTACCTAGCGCCAGAGGTAAACAGAGGAAATAGTTTGCTCCTCAATTTTGGATGGTTATTAATGAGAATAATTGCTTTTGATTTCTGTTTTTATGTTACTCATTGGCTATTTCACCAAAAACAATTCCTGAAAATACACCTTAAACATCATGAATTTAGTGACACATCAAGTTTTGTCGCAGGGCATAAAAGCCTAACTGAATATACTATTGTGACTATTATGGAATGTTTGCCTATCTTTATATTTGGGTATGATATCACCCAACTATGTGCCTGGACTATTATAGGCAATGCTTACAATCTAGAAGGTCATAGCTCCTTATCAATGTTTTTCATTCCATCTGATTTTCACGATCTTCATCACACTTGTTTCAAGGGAAACTACGGCATTCAGGGATTTTGGGACAGAGTTTTCAACACATTAAATCCTCCCACAAAGAAGCCAAGAATTATGTTTCCAGTAAGTATGATTGAGTCTAAGCTTGTGAATAACACCCAAAAAACACAAATTAATTCAAAAAGCTAATTACAGGCATTGTAGTTTTTGCATCCACAATATTTGTGTGCAATCTGAACAGCAGCAGCGCTTCGCGATCACCCATCAAAATTTTCCCTGGATTCAGAAAATCGTCTCCACGCTGAAGGGGAAGCTGCAATTCAGTTCGCTGACGGATACGGTTTATATTACTATCACGGCGTTGCTTTTCCTGAAAAATACGGAAAGGTGCATCCGAATCAATGGGAAGCAAGATGGTTACTAGAAGAAAATAACGCTGAATTACGCCGAATTTTAATTCAAACTATTGGTTACATCCGTATTTGTGAGGAATTAAAAGCTGTTGAACTTGATTCTTTTCGCGAATATCACTTGATAAAAATCGATGCGAATGCCGATCTAGAACCAATAGTATTACTGAAGATGATTTGTCCTAGCACCGGATATACTCATGTTTTACGGGTTCCTCCAGAGATGGAATCAGCAAGAAAAGCGATAACTTGGGTAAATTGGGATATAGATCCAGAAAATTTTACTGTGGAAAGTTAAAAGTTTATCAGGAATAGCACTTTACAAAAAATCTCATGATTAAGCCAAAAATCAAACGCAAAATGCCAAAGTGCATCCAATGTCGCTTTTATCAAGGTAATATTATTGTCTGCAAAATGTATCCTAATGGGCCCGAAGATAATTCATGTCCCTACTATGCTCCTGACCCGGATGTTTATTTAGACCGAGATGGTAGCAATAATTAAAAGTTACTGTTTAAATTTTTTAATCAATCAAAATTTATCAAGAATTCTCGTTATAAATCGCAATTTTGGGAGACGTAGCACTGCTACGTCTCTACATTATTGATTTGTGAACACAAGAAACCTTTTATGCAGCAACAGCAGCGGTTTCTTCATAAGGTATAAATGTTTTCTTGGTTGCGTTACAGATGGGACAATACCAATCTTCGCGAATGTCCTCGAATGCTGTTCCCGGTGCGATTCCTGAATCTGGATCAAAGAACAAATATTTGCGATTTGCCATCGACTCTCCACCAAAAGCCGCTTCTAAGTTCTTCGCGGTGTTGGAATTTGATAAATCCATTTTATGCAGCCTCTTTAAATAGTACGCACACAGGGTTACTGTTTTAATATTCCAAATGCGTAGTCGTTATGAATTTGATTATAAATTATCCGAAGTCATGATGAGTATGAATTATTAAAGTTTTTTTGAGAGCGGGGGAAATGGGGAGATAATTAGCGAGCCAGACACTCGTACTACTAATTAATTGTTCTGTTCACTGCTCACTGCGGATTCGAGCATAGTTATAGTGCCGGAATTGGCGTTAATTTCGACTTGCGAACCAATGGGAAAGGTAAGAATATTTTCCATATGACCGATGGTAGCTCCGTGCCAAGCTGGAATATTCAAGGGTTTAATATGGTCTGATAATACTTGCTCTAAAGTGAGTGAACCATAATCACTACCGGGGGTACATCCGGGACATTGACCAAAAATGAAGCCGTCGATCTGTTTTAAGACACCAGCGAGTTTGAGGTGAGTTAGAAAACGGTCAATGCGGTAAATATTTTCCTCCACTTCTTCCAAAAATAAAATTGCTCCTTTTAGATCGGGTAGATAGGGGGAACCGACCAAAGTAGAAAACACCGAAAGGTTTCCCCCAATCAATTTTCCTCGAACTTTTCCTGGGTTGATAGTGCGAATCCGATATTTTACCTGCATTAAACGGTCGTTATCATCCGCGTCTTTGTCATTTTTAAATATTACTTTTTCCCCAGTGAATAGAACGCGACGAAAAGATTCGGTTTGCTGGGTTCTCCAGGAAGTAAGTCCGTTGGGGCCATGAAAAGTGACAAGTCCGGTTTTAGCATGAATTGCTACAAGCAGTGCAGTAATATCGCTGAAGCCGACAATAATTTTGGGATTATTTTGAATAACTTGGTAATCGAGGTAAGGCAAAATGCGACTGCATCCCCAACCACCGCGAATCGGTAAAATCGCCGCAACTTTAGGGTCAGCAAATAACTGATTGATATCATTTGCGCGATCGCCATCTTTTCCAGCCAAATAACCGTATTGATCTAGAACATGAGGTGCGAGTTGCGGGACTAATCCCAAAGCGCGGACTGCATCTTGAACGATATCGAATTCTTCGTGGACAAAAGTTGCACTTGCGGGGCTAACTATTCCGACAACAGAACCGGGTTTCAAGTGAGGGGGTTTAATTACTTTAGATGCAGCTTGAACCAAACTTAACGGTTGCGTCAATGTAGAGACAGCAGCAGTAGCAGCAACCGTTTTAATAAAATCACGACGAGTCAGCATAGGATATAAGTTTTATTACTTAAATCCTTCAAAGGTATATGTTTGATAGCTAACAAGTAAAGGTTAGGGGATTACATTAGGAGTTAGGAGTGAGGAGTGAGGAATTAAGAATTAAGAATTAGGAACACCGGAATTATTAATCAGTGTCATCAGTGACATCCATTTAATCCGTGTTCGGAGTTAGGAGTTATAAATTTATTTTGAACCTTTGACCTTTAACCTTAATTTTTAAGTTTTTTGATTATCCGACTTAAATCTTCCTTCCAAAAAATCGCGCTTTTGTAAATGCTTGGTATCGCGTCCGTTAACCCGCTTGCGCCACATCCGAAAGCTGGATTCCTTCATATAGCGACGCATGACGGCGATGACTTCTTGTTCGCTCAAACCAAACTGAGTTTCAATTGCTTCAAACGGGGTTCTATCTTCCCACGCCATTTCAATTACGCGATCAATAGTTTCAGGACTTAATTCTGGTAATTTACTCATAATAAAAGGTTAAAGGTCAAAGGTTAAAGGTCAAAGGTTAAAGGTTAAAGGTTAAAGGTTAAAGGTTAAAGGTTAAAGGTTAAAGTTTATTTAATAACTTATAATTCATCATTCCTAACTCCTAACTCCTAACTCTTTTCCATGCCCAATTACCCATTACCAATTCCCAATTCCCAATTACATACTAACAATCCCAGACCATTGAACTTTTCCTTGTTTAGCGCGACGGTGGGAGAAGAAGTTTTCTGGTTTTTGGTAAGTGCAGTAAGGTGCTAAGGAAACTTGTTCGGGACTAATTCCGAGTTGTTCCATTTGTAAAGCGCTTACCTGCCGCACGTCTATACGAACTTTTCCTGGTTCTGAATCGGGAAGCAAGGGAGATTGTGGTATTTGTTGGAGGGCATTGATGATTGCTTTTGCGTCTTCGTAAGGTACAAGCGTTGAGCCTAATTGAACTGCAACATCTTCTGATACTTGGTAAACTTCTCCTGAAATCGCCGGTCCCATTGCAATTCGTAAGTCTTGAAGTTTGCTTCCTTGAGACTGCATCCGTGATATCGCTTGAGGAATGATTTTTTTTGCCGTACCGCGCCATCCGGCATGAACTGCTGCGACAACTCCTGTTTTGACATCGCCAATTAATGCGGGGGTACAGTCAGCGCTCGCCGTCCACACGGCTTGCAAAGGCTGCTCGCTAATCAAGCCGTCTGCTTTGGCGAGAGTTGTGTCTCCGACTTGCTCTACTTCATCACCACCTAGAGAAAGTTTGTATTCAATTTCCCGTGGGGTGAGAACCTCATTGCCATGTACTTGCTTAAGACGATAAGCTAAAGCTTCTTGGTGAAGTATCTTGGTCATATCTTCAAGATTATGAGACCAGAACTGCTGGGTAAAAAAGCCGTGGGGAAATTGTTCGAGCAGACTACAACTCAAATAAGGCAATTCCTGCCAACTGCGCCAGTGCCAAGTATGCATATTAGTTTACCTTTTTAGTTTTATTTTTAATAAAAATCAATTTCGCCAATTCATGCTAGCTTGAATAAGCAATTTTCGGTTATCTGCTGTGGTATTAAATAAGCAAAAGCTGAAAGCAGAACTTTTAATAGAAGGTAAAAATACTTATTTGCCTTTTTGCTTACACATTTTTGAAAGTGTCGCTTCAACAAACAAAACTTTATGGGAATTGATTGCTCCGGAACCTGATTCGGGATGTGTAGTCATTGCAACACAACAAACTGCCGGACGCGGACAATGGGGTCGTCAGTGGGTATCTCAACCGGGTGGACTGTATCTTTCTTTTGGCTTTGCTCCTAAATTGGACATAAATTCAGGCTATCAGTTAACTCTAGCAACAGCATGGGGGATTGCCGAACAATTGAGAAAGTATGGTGTTGGTGTTGAAATCAAGTGGCCTAACGATCTAGTCTTAGATGGTCGCAAATTAGGCGGAATTTTGACAGAAACCAAAGTTCGATCTGGAAAAATTACTCAAGCTGTGATCGGCGTGGGAATTAACTGGACAAATTCGGTTCCTCCTACGGGAGTTAATTTGCATTCTTGGAATAATCAAGGAAACAAGAGTAAAATTTCCAGTTTGGAAAAATTAGCTGCTGCGGTTTTGTTAGGAATAGATTCCGGTATACAGTGTTTAGAGCAAGAAGGAGTCAATATATTATTGTCCCGCTATACCAAATTGCTTTCTAATTTGGGCGACATAGTTAATGTTAATGATGATTTTTCCGCAACTGTAGTAGGGGTTACTTCTGCGGGAAATCTTCATCTTCTTAGATCAGATGATGATACTTTATCTGTAAATTCATCATCCGTCTTTCTCCACCCCGGTACAATCAGTTTAGGCTACCGTAAATATTCGGATTAGTTTACCTGTTTTTGTCCAAAACTTAAAATAGAGGCAAGAACTTACTGAAATTATCTGCAAATCACTCGATTTTGGATTGACCCCATGTAATCAAGCTAGGAGCAAGGAAGGGCAAGGAGCGAAAATTTATTTTTATCCACAACCCAAGTCGAAGGCTTGGAACCTTTTTTTAATTTCAAGTTTTGACTTAAATCCAAAATCCATTGACGCGCAAGCGTCTTCTCGTAGAGTAATCCAAAATTTAAAATTGTCTCGGTCATAATTACATTCTTAGATAATCAGAACACAATGACGCAGCGCAAAAACGGCCACAATCATTCGCAATCCGCATGGCAACGCTCGCTGCCAGCGCAAAGTCTTTGTTGGCTTAGCAGCTTTGGCTTCCTGAGCAGCGGCTTTGTAGTTGCCCAAACTTCGGGAATAGACAATATCGTTCCGACCGCGAACTCGTCGCGGCAGAGCGAGAAGAAAGCTACAGTAAATACACCTATTATCATCAGTGATGCCCCAGCAACGGAATCACCCAAACCTAAAGTAGAATTTTCTGAACGTCGAGCCAGACTTAAACAAAAATTATCCGCAAAAACAGACGATCGCAAAGAAACAAGCAATCTAACAACTAAATTAAAGCGTTCTCGTAATGGTTCTGTAGTCATTAAGGTCAAAAAACCCGCGTCAACATCTCCTCGCGTAGTTATTCAAAATAAACCTACGGTATCATTGCCTACTGCGTCAAAAGCTCCGATCAATTCAGCTAAGAAAACTCGGACAATTCTTCCTAGAACTACTGCTGTAAGTGAATCGAAGAAAGATTACAATAACGCTTTAATTGACCCCACTAACTACGGTAAAAAATATCAAGCGCCCAATTCTGTAGTAATTACAGAACGCAAGAGTGGTTGTCAATCGATTGCTAGCGGACAAGGGATTTCCGGTAATTGTGCTACTCCAAGTCAATCCCAAGCTTCTAGAAATCCTGCTAAAACAACACCCAGTTGGTTAAAAGAAAGTCAAAATGCCACTCTCGCTGCGGTTACACCTTCAAGAAGCATTGCTTCAAAGGTGAAAAAAACAGCACCTTCTTCGGCTCAAGTTAGTTCTAAGGAAGTAACTCAAACTGTATTACTTAGTAAATCGGTTAATACATATCGCGCTACCCAAACCATACAGCGCGTTGCTTCAGCTACACCAAACATAGTTAAGAATGCAGTTAGGTCAGTTGCTCCTAGCAGTAGGTATGTAAGTCGAGAAGCAACTCGTAGCTCTAAACAAGATTACAGTTCCAATCGGTTTATTCCGCAACCCAGCAGTTTCACCCCCCAGACTAGAGTTAACCAAGAACCAATTGCCCCTAGCGGTGGAATGCTATCAGCACCGATCGCAGCTAACAACATGGCACCTCGTCCTAGTGCAGTGGCTTACAATATTCCATTAGCAACTTCATTACCAAAAGTTGCTTATAGCGGTAGTGCTTATGGTAGTGGTTATAGTTCCAACTATAATTCCGACGGATTAGCATTTCCTCTCTCCGTACCTTCGGCAATCAGTTCTATATTTGGTTGGAGACAGCATCCACTAACTGGCGATCGCCGTTTCCATTCGGGTATAGATTTAGCTGCGGCAACAGGAACTCCCGTTTTAGCAGCTTATTCGGGACAAGTGGAAATTGCTGATTGGGTCGGTGGTTACGGTTTAACTGTTGTCTTGAACCACAACAGCGCCCAACAATCTCTCTACGGTCATATGTCCCAGTTGTTTGTTCGTCCGGGTCAGTGGGTAGAGCGAGGAACCGTTATCGGTCGCGTAGGCAGTACTGGTAATTCGACCGGACCTCACCTGCATTTTGAAACCCGTCAACTAACTCCCAACGGTTGGGTTGCAACAAATCCAGGAACACAGTTACAGTACGCGCTTAATCAGTTCCTGCAATCTTTACAAACAGCCCAGGTTGTTGAAGGTACAAATAACTAAGATTGGGAATTGGGAATTGGGAATTGGGAATTGGGCATTGCGGATTGAAAGATAAGAAGACAAGGGAAAGATAATTCTTAACTATGCCCCATGCCCTACTCCCTTTTCACAAATACCCATTTTCGGCTAAGAAACTGGGCGTAATTTCGTTTTGGGCGGATTGAGATACTGAATTGTTTTCCTTGCCAAAATAAACAAACTTCTCTACGTATTTACCGAGAATATCACCTTCTAAATTGACCAAACTACCAGGAATTAAATCACGAAGATTTGTTTCAGCATAGGTTACGGGAATCACAGCTACTTTAAACTGAGAAATCTCACGAGAGTAATCAGCTACAGTAAGGCTGATACCATTGATAGCAATACTCCCTTTGGGAACTATGTAGCGGTCAATAGTTGATGGCGCGTTAAACGTCATTTCCCAAGAAGTGGCTGTTTGTTCGACACAAATCAATTTACCTATTCCGTCAACGTGTCCCATGACAAAATGACCTCCTATTTTACTTCCAACCCTCAAAGAAGCTTCCAAATTGACGTAGCGTCCGTTAGTTAGCACTTCTCCTAGAGTTGTACGCCGTAAAGTTTCAGGGCTTGCAGTGGCAATAAAACCGTCTTTCAAGACATCTTCTACCGTCAAACAAACACCATCTACTGCTACGCTATCACCATAAGCTAAGTCTTCCATAATTGCTGAGCATGAATCCGAGCAAGTAATTTGCCAAGAATCTCCCCCAAGGGGTCTCATAGTTCCGAATGATTGAATTATTCCTGTAAACACGGCTAAATTATGCGACTAATTCTATAATATTGCTTATTTTCAACTTAAATTAATTAGTAATTCTGCCATAATTTGTTATTGATTTGTATAAGATGTAACTCCTGTATGTATAAAACGATAAACACATTTACAACGAGGAGAGGGCAAAAGGCGGGTAAGTACATTATTGTAAAACCATTAAGGTTAGACTAACGAAATGGTATTCGCAACCGTAAAGGGAGTTTAATAGAAGCAATTATAAAAAATAAAGACTTATGTTGAGATTTTTTCAACCTTGCTTAAGCAAGAGTATTATTCGTTACCAAACTTATCGAAGCGCTCAAAGGAATGTAGAGGCATAGTCGATGATTGAAATGAAAGTTGCTGGCATCGCATTGGATGCAATTACTCGCAGTCCGATAGTACTTCTTAAAGATGCAACGGATCGCCGCGCTTTGCCAATTTATATTGGTCAAGAACAAGCGAGAGCTATTATGGCGGCGCAGGAGAATCAAAAAGCTCCCAGACCGTTAACCCACGATTTAATTGTGAATATTCTCGAAGAGTTGGATATGGTCTTAGATAAAGTGATCATTCACTCCTTGCAAAAAGACACATTTTATGCATCTTTAATTTTAAAGCAAGGTGAGACCCAAAAAGAAATTGATGCTCGTCCAAGCGATGCGATCGCCGTTGCGTTACGTACAAATACACCAATTTGGGTAATGGAAGAAGTGGTTGCGGATGCTTCAATTCCTGTGGATAGAGATGCAGATGAAGCCGAACGAGAAGCCTTCCGGGAATTCGTTTCTAATCTCCGTCCAGAAGATTTAATCAAGCGTTTTGGTGATAGCGCTAGTAATAGCTAGGGATTTTGGATTGGGGATTTGTCCTGCGGACACGCTTACGCGAATGGATTTTGGATTTGGGCTATGCTGCTTGTATGTACTGCGATCAATATCTGTAAGAAACTTCCTACTCAACAATCTAAAATCTAAAATCTAAAATCCAAAATTAGAAAGATGCAATACCGACGCTTTGGGAAAACAAATCTACATTTATCTGTGTTTTCCTTGGGAACAATGCGCTATCTCGCAACACTAGCGAATGCAAGACAAACTATTCAAGAAGCGATCGCGCAAGGGATTAATCACATAGAAACTGCTAGTGGTTATGGTAAAAGTGAGGAGTATTTAGGTGAAGTGCTTAAAGCCCGATTGTGTGTATCCCGCGACAAGTTATATATCACTAGCAAAATCCCACCCACTGTTGATGCTGATTCTATGCGTCGGTGCATCGATAAATCCTTAGAAAAATTGCAGCTAGATTATCTTGATTGTTTGGCTATTCATGGTTTAAATACCTGGGAACATTTTGAGTGGGTACGGGCTGAAAATGGCTGTATGCAGGCAATACAAGAAGCCGTTGCGGATGGTAGAGTCCGCCACGTCGGTTTCTCAACCCACGCACCTCTAGAAATAATTTTGGCGGCGATAAATACAGATTTCTTTGAATTTGTCAATCTGCACTATTACTATTTTTTTCAGCGTAATGCCGCAGCAGTCAAGTTAGCAGCAGAAAAAGACATGGGCGTTTTTATCATTTCTCCTGCCGATAAAGGAGGAAGATTGTATACGCCATCCGATAAATTAAAAGAATTATCAGATCCGTTTTCTTCCCTAGAATTAAACTATCGTTTTTTACTCAGCGATAAGCGCATTACAACATTGAGTGTAGGTGCTGCAACTGCCGATGAATTAATAGAACCCTTAAAAGTTGCCGATAATGATGGGGAACTTAATTTAAAAGAAATTACGGTTTTTCAAAGATTAGAAAATCACTTTGATACAGCTTTAGATACTGAAAAATGCAGTCAGTGTTATGAATGCTTACCTTGTCCTGAAAATATTAATATTCCCGAAGTATTGCGACTCCGAAATTTAGCAGTTGCATACGATATGACAGATTACGGCAAGTATCGTTACGGGATGTTTGAAAATGCCGGACATTGGTTTCCTGGGATGAAGGGTAATCGCTGTACTGAATGCGGGGAATGTTTACCAAAGTGTCCGGAAGAGTTGGATATTCCCGCTTTGTTGAAAGATACTCACTCCTTGTTGAAGGGGAAAGAAGGGAGAAGATTATGGGAGTGAAGAGGGTTTAGATTTTGGATTGTTATTTTATAGATAAAACCTATTATTTAAATTTATTTTATTCCCAATCATGCAAATAACACAACAGCGCTATTACACTCCCGAAGAATATCTCGATTTAGAAGAAACTGCTAACAGCAAAAGCGAATACATTGACGGAGAACTTATTCCGATGGCTGGTGCATCTACAAATCATAATCGTATAGCGGGTAATTTATATTCTGCTGCTAACTTTGCTTTTAGAAAACAGAATTATGAAGCTTTTATCAGCGATGTGCGTTTGTGGATACCTAAACGACGAATTTATACTTATCCTGACGTGATGATTGTAGCTGGTGAAGCCGAGTATTATAACAGCCGCACGGATACAATTTTAAATCCACAGGTGATTATAGAGGTTTTATCAAAATCGACTAAAGGTTATGACAAAGAAGGTAAATTTGAAACTTATCGTACAATTGAATCTTTTCAAGAATATCTATTAATTGACCAAACAAGAATTCGTGTCGAGCAATATTCTAAAACTGCAAAGAAAAGATGGGTAATGCGCGAATATGATGAGGAAGACGAGAATATTACTTTCAATAGCGTACCTTTTGAGATTTCGCTGCAAGATTTGTATAGCAAAGTAAAGTTTGAAGCGGTTGAGTTGAAAGGCGATGATCAAGCAGTATAGGTATTTACAAATTGAATAATTATTGATGGAATACAACCCCTATACATTAACCAAATGCCTTCATACCCTGGAAGAGCATCCAGAGTGTATCATTTGTTTAGCTATTAGCTCCGATGGACAAATTCTTGTAAGTAGCTGCTACGAAGTTATTAGAGTTTGGGATTTATCCAAAGGTGAGCTAATTTGTCAATCAAAACATCTTCATAAATACACTATAGGTTTTCGCTTAATTGTTAATCCCGATCTAGAAACTTTCATCACTGACTATAACGGTTGTATTGAGATATCTGATTTATTAACGGGAGAATCATTTAAACGTTTTCAGGTCAGGTATTCTGCTGCTTTGGCTATCAGTCCCGATGGAAAAACTTTGTTTGTTGGTGGGAGTATAGAAGATGATAACACGATATCTGTATGGGATTTGTCAGCAGGTAAATTGATTGACACACTAAAGGGACATACTTACAAAGTTAATTTTCTCATCATCAGCCCGGATGGAAAAACTTTAATTAGTCAAGTTCATAATTACGAAACCAAAGTATGGAATTTGCTAACATATCAAGAAATTCCCACCTTCAATATACCTCCTCGCCAATTCATCGATTCTGCTGCAATAAATTCTGATGCAAAACTAATTGTCTGTGGTAGTAGAGATAGCTCTGTTAAAATATGGGATTTAATCACAAATCAGATAATTAAGAGCTTTGATATCAAATATACTGTGAGTCGATTTCCGGAATCAATACTTACAACAATGACTCCCGACGGAAAGATTCTTGTTTGCGCCGATCGTGAAAATATGAAAGTTTGGGATATAGAAAATGGTGAGGAATTTTGCACTTTAAAAGGACATTCATCTGAAATTCGGCGTGTTTCTATCAGCCCGGATGGATTAAAAATTGTTAGCTGGAGTGAAAATGGTTGTATGAAAGTATGGGGTTTGTCGTAATTTAACGCGATACAATCAGTTCAGGGGATTATCAAGATTTCCTTACACTGTAATAAAAATAGATTCTTTGTACATTATCTTTAAGAACAAACCAAATTCAATTATCTATGGAAACTACTAAAATAATTCAAGAATTGCCAAACCTAAGTACTAGCGAACGCTTACAAATTGCAGAAGCTGCTTTGCTACTAATTCGTAAAGAACAAGATTCGCTTACAAGAGAAGAACAAAAACAACAGTTAGCTTTGGCTGCAACGACAGCAATTGCTGATTATGCTCCAGAAGGAGAATTAAATATTTTTAATGCTATTGATGGGGAGGAATTTTATGAATATCCAGATGATGAATTAACTAATAAAGATACTCATGAATAGAGGTGAAATCTGGTTAGTTAATTTAGATCCAACAACTGGTAAGGAAATTAATAAAACTCGCCCTTGTGTCATAGTCAATGATAATGCCATTGGTATTTTACCTTTGAAGGTGATTGTACCAATAACTGATTGGAAAGAAAGATTTGCAATCCGTCCTTGGATGGTTAAAGTTGAACCCAGCACTGAAAATAGTTTGGTGAAAGTATCTGCGGTTGATACATTTCAAATACGCTCAGTTTCAGAAACAAGATTAATTAAACAGTTAGGAAAACTCTCAGATACACAAATGCAATTAGTCTCACAAGCATTAGCTATCGTCTTAAGCATTGTTTGAAATTAATTAATACTTAATCCAAGTTTTCCCACCCCTAATGATACGATCGCAATGTTGTTATCTTTTCCCTCAACTTATGACAACCGATTTACAAATACCTCAACTTCTCGCTCCTGCTGGTAATTGGGAATGCGCTAAAGCTGCTGTAGAAAACGGTGCGGATGCGATTTATTTTGGTTTGGATAAGTTTAACGCTAGAATGCGAGCGGAAAATTTCACCGAAGCGGATTTACCGGAACTAATGCAGTTTCTCCACTTGCGAGGTGTGAAGGGTTACGTTACTTTAAATACTTTGGTTTTTCCCCAGGAACTCAAGCAAGCACAGCGTTACATTCGTACAATTATCACCGCTGGAGTTGATGCAGTTATCGTTCAAGATGTTGGGATTTGTCGGTTGATTCGCCACATTTCACCCGACTTTCCTATCCATGCATCTACGCAGATGACGGTAACTAGTGCTACTGGGGTGGAGTTTGCTAAAGAACTTGGTTGTAATTTGGTGGTGTTAGCGCGGGAATGTTCGATTAAGGAAATTAATCAGATACAGCAGCAGACAAAAGAAACCTTACCTTTAGAAGTGTTTGTTCACGGTGCTTTGTGCGTTGCTTATTCGGGACAATGTTTGACTAGTGAAGCCTTGGGAGGACGTTCGGCTAACCGTGGTGAATGCGCTCAAGCTTGTCGGATGACCTACGAGTTAATCGCAGATGGGGAAGTTGTAGATTTAGGCGAACCTACTCCGTATGGGCTTCGCCAACGCAAATATCTGCTCAGCCCTCAAGATTTGTCTGGATTGGAAGTTTTACCGGATTTAGTTAAGTCTGGTGTCAGTTGTTTGAAAATTGAAGGACGTTTGAAGTCGCCGGAGTATGTGGCAAATGTGACTAAGGTTTATCGCGAGGCTTTGGATAGGTTAGAGGTTGAGATCCCCCCTAGCCCCCCTTATAAAGGGGGGGATAAAAAAGCCCCCTATTTTAAACATATTGAAAAAACCGATAATGCCGAATTTACGACTTCCAACCATAAGAAGCAGAAAGCCCCCCTTCTTAAGGGGGGTTGGGGGGATCGAGAAAAATACAATCTGGAAATGGCGTTTTCACGGGGAATTTATACAGGATGGTTCAGTGGAATCAACAATCAAGAATTGGTTCACGCACGGTTTGGTAAGAAGCGCGGGGTTTATTTAGGAGAAGTTAAACGTATAAATAAGGAAAAGGTAACGATATCTCGTACAGATGCGCGAAATGTCCCGATCAAACCCGGTGATGGTGTGGTGTTTGATTGCGGACACCCGGAAGCGAAGGAGGAAGGTGGCAGAATATATGGGGTGGAACAAGGTAAGGATGTTGTACTTACTTTTGGTAAAGGTAACTTAAATTGGCAACGGATTCATGTTGGTGACAAGCTTTGGAAAACTTCAGATCCGGAACTTGATAAGCAGTTAAGGCAAAGCTTTGCAGGAGATAACCCCAAGTTTCAACGTCCGATTGATGTAGAGGTGCATGGGGAAGTTGGAGAAAATTTAGTGGCGATCGCTCGCGATGAAATCGGTCATGTGGTGCAGGTTGAATCCACAATTGAACTGGTAGAAGCCCATAATAAACCTTTAACTACTCAACGCTTACAAGAACAATTCGGACGTTTGGGTAATACTCCTTTCTATTTAAAAAACTTGACAAATTGCATCACTGATGAGTTGATGTTACCCGTCAGTGAATTAAATAAAATGCGTCGGGAAATTGTAGCTCAGTTGGAAGAATTGCGAAGTCAGCCTAAAAGATGGGTAGTTAATGAAAATGCTTCTTTTAAAGATGTACTTATTTCTGATTCTCCTAATATTCCTAATTCCCCAAATTTAATAGTTTTAGTAAGAAACCTTAAACAACTAGAAGCAGCATTAAAAACCGGAATCACAACCATATATTGCGAATTTGAAGACCCCAGAAAGTATAAAGAAGCAGTTGAGAAGGTCAAAGGTTATAGGTTAGAGGTCAAAGGTCAAAGGTCAAAGGTTGAAAATGCTCCCCCCATCTCCTTATCTCCCTATCTCCCCATCCTCTTCGTTGCTCCTCCGAGAATTACAAAACCTTCGGAAAATTGGATTTTACAGCAGGTAATTAATTCAAATGCTGATGGTTATTTGATTCGTAATTATGACCATTTAAAGTTCTTTGCTAATGAAAAATGTATTGGAGATTTTTCGTTGAATGTCGCTAATGGTTTAACTGCGGATTATTTTAAAAATCGTTTTAATTTAGAACGTTTAACGGCTTCTTACGACTTAAATATTCATCAACTTCAAGATTTATTAAAAACTTCTCCTCCGAGTTGGTACGAGGTGACAATACATCAACATATGCCGATGTTTCATATGGAACATTGCGTTTTTTGTGCTTTTCTTTCTGATGGTACCGACTTCCGCAATTGTGGAAGACCTTGTGAAGAACATGAGGTGAAAATTAAAGATAGAGTCGGAACGGAACACGTTTTACAAGCTGACGCTGGTTGTCGCAATACGGTATTTAACGGTACCGCTCAAACTGGTGCGGAATACGTACACAAACTTTTAGAATTGGGTTTGCAAAACTTTCGGATTGAATTTGTAAATGAAAGTCCCGAAGAAGTTGAGCGAACTATATATAGATATCAACAGTTAATTAATGGTGAAATAAAAGGTTCAATATTGTGGCGAGAATTGAATTTGCAAAGTCAATTGGGTGTGACTCGGGGGAGTGTTGTGAGTTGAGAGTTTTGCTAAATATCCACTAAGGCAACTTTTCACAGGTTCTAAAGAAAAGCGATTGAATCACTTGCTTTTTAATAATGAATACTTTAGTATTCATTATTATGGAATATACAATTATTGATTTATTTGCAGGTGCAGGTGGCTTGTCTACAGGATTTCATCTGGCTGGATTCAAGTCCCTATGTGCCATTGATATGAATAGTAAAGCTTTAGCAACGTATCAGCATAACTATCCAGAAGCGCGTATTATTCATCAAGATATCCAAGAAATTAATCCTTTAGAATTGCGATTATCGCTTGGATTACAAAGAGAAGAACTTACAGCTTTGATAGGTGGTCCTCCCTGTCAAGGTTTTTCGCGTAATGTCACAGCAGCATATCGATATTTGAATGACCCTCGCAATCTTTTATATAAAACATTTCTAGAGTATGTAAAAGAATTTAAACCTCTGTATGTTGTAATGGAAAACGTACCTGAAATATTAAAGGCATATGATGGTGCAGTCAAAAATGATATATATATTGAACTAGAATCAATTGGATATAAAGTTACATCAACATCTTTGAATGCTGCTGATTACGGCGTTCCACAAACTAGGTCAAGAGCTTTTTTTCTGGCTAGCTTAGATAGTCAAACACCATCAATTCCACAACCAACACATAAAAATTTTAAAGTTGATTTTCAACTGCAATTGAGTATATTTGAATCATCGCTTAATCCAATTACTACTGTTAGAGATGCGATCGGTGATTTACCTTCATTAGAAGCCGGTGAAGAGTATATTGATGAGTATTACCCTTATCCCGCACAAAGCGATTACCAAGTTTTAATGCGTAAGATCAGTAAAAAATTAACTAATCATGTTGCGCGTGCTTTAAGCCCAGTTCAGATGGCTAGAGCAAAGATATTAAAAGAAGGAGAAGATGCGAGAAATTTACCATCTAAATTAGCTCCAAAAAAACACTACAGCGGTGCATATGGAAGATTATTTTGGGATAAACCAGCTAAAACAATTACTAAATGGGTTTTTCATCCTGGTTCTGGAAGATTTTTTCACCCTACTCAAAATAGAACTATTACAATCCGAGAAGCAGCTAGATTGCATTCCTATCCCGATAATTTTCACTTTTTAGGTTCATACACAAATATGGCTGCTCAAATTGGGGAATCTGTTCCTCCAATACTTGCTAAAGCCATTGCTTTATCATTACTTAAGGAGAATCGTCTTCAGATGAAGACTCTTGCTTGAATTGTTGCTCTAATGATGACAAAATAGTTTCTACGTATTTAGCAGGATTGAGACGATATCTTTTGACATTTATACGAACTGATTGCTCGGGAATGGTTCTAGCTCTGAAAAGTTGTTTTTGATTTTTATACCAGACTAATTCTATGTTTCCCGCAATGCTTCCCTGTAAACCAGCACCTAATTTACCAGTGTTTTTATTTGTTGTCCAGTTCCAAGAAAAAGTATCTGCTTGTAATGGTTCTAAAGGATATTCACAATAAACATATTCTATACCTTTGATAGTTTTCAAAAGTATACCTTCGTAACTAGTTCTAACAGCTTGTGCTAAACGACTGGTAATAATTTTTTCATTCCAATGTTTAATAACATCTGCTCCGATTTCTTGCGGTGAAGATTTTTCCGTTAATCCAGGAAAACCAAGTAAATCTGCTTTTTTTATAACATCTGCTCTTTGAATTACAAATAAAAAAGAGCTTCCAACTAAAAGATTACTTTTTTGAAGCGACTTAAGCGACCAACCAATCGCATTTTCTCTATCAACAGCGTCATATAAAAGTTTACTGCGTCCTGATGCCGGATCTAGCATCGGAAGGTTTTTGACATAATGGAAAATTGCTTCCCATGCATAATCTTCTATGGAACCAATAACCGGGGATGCAATTGTGGCAATTATCCCTTGCTTTAATCTTTCAATTTCTTCATTCGTTAGCACTCAAAGCTTCCTCTACTCCTTTTAAAAATTCACTCATTGTCACTCCCAAAGCTCCCGTAATATGGCTAAGAACTCGTATAGAAGGACTTTTTAAACCGCGCTCAAGCTGGCTAATATAAGTTCTATGCAAACCTGTAATTTCTGCTAGATACTCCTGTGACCAACCTTTTTCTGCACGACGACGCTGTATTTCTTGCCCTAAATAGCGATCTAATTTTCCAGACTGCATAAGTCATAAATTAAATCTTTGAAGACAATAGTTCTACAGACTAAAGTATTCACAGAAGGATATCTTCCAACGATACGATCGCAATGGTGTTGTCTTTCCCCCAACTTATGACAACCAACTCCTTATCTTATATAGATATCAACAGTTAGTTAATGGTGAAATTAAAGGCTTGATAGAGTTAGATCTGCAATATTTGCAGGGGAGTATCCCATTGACCAAATTTCAAGGACAATAAACTTAATCTAATTACCAGGATAAAACTTATGGCTATTTCCATGTATCAAGCTTCAGTACCTTCGCTTGTTCGATCGCTGAGTAACCTTGCAGCGATTCTTGAAAAAGGTGCTGCTCATGCTGAAGCCAAAAAAATCGATCCTTCTATACTGATTGGTAGCCGTTTGTATCCAGATATGCTCCCTTTGAGTCGGCAAGTTCAAATTGCCTCAGACGTTGCTAGAAGAGGTGCAGCAAGATTAGCGGGATCTGAAGCACCGACAATTGAAGATAATGAAACAACTTTTCCCGAACTAATCGCTCGTCTTCAAAAAACTACTTCTTATCTAGAAACTTTGACACCTAATCTCATTGATGGTTCGGAGGAAAAATCGATTTCTCTTCCAGTTGGTAAAGACACTATGACTTTTAAGGGAATGCCCTATCTGCTTTTCTTTGTTCTACCCAACGTCTATTTTCATGTTACAACTGCTTATAATATTCTCAGACATTGTGGAGTAGAGCTAGGTAAAATGGACTTTCTAGGAAAACCTGAGTCTTAAATCATTGATTAATTCTGCTTGAATTCCTAGTAAAATTGGAGGTATTCACAAGAATGTCTTAAAATACCTCCAAAAACCTATCCAAAACCACCGAAACATCATTTTTCCGCCAAATAATCGCAATACTAACTTGCGGTGTTTTTTCGACAAAATATTTATAAATTACTCCCGTTCTTCGTAAATTTTGTAATGATTCTGGAACGATCGCAACGCCAATCTCAGCAGCAACTAAACTAACTATTGTTTGCATTTGAATTGCTTCTTGAGCAACCTTGGGACTAAAACCGACTTGCTGACAAAAGCTAATAATTTGGTCGTAAAGTCCCGGTGCTAAAAAACGAGGAAATAATATAAATGATTCATTCTTCAAAGATTGCAAACTGACTCGATCTTGATTCGCTAAAAAATGATTTTGAGGAAGTGCGATCGCTAATGATTCTTGAAAAATCACCTTTGATTCATAAGTATTTTCATCTACAGGCGGACGCACAAAACCAACATCAATCCGACCTGACTGCAACCAGCGTAATTGTTCGTCTGTAGTCAATTCATGTAATTCTAAACTTACATTAGGAATACTATTACGAGTATTTTGTAAGATATTGGGCAAAATATTATACGCTGCCGAACTTACAAAGCCCACAACTAACTGTCCAATTTCTCCCCGACTAACTTGTCTTCCGAGAAATATTGCTTGTTCGAGTTGTCGAAAAATTTGCTGTACTTCAACTAGAAAAACCTCTCCTGCTTCGCTTAATTCCACCTTACGCTTAGTGCGGTGAAATAATTCAAAACCTAATTCTGTTTCCAACTGACGGATTTGTTGACTCAAGGGAGGTTGAGCAATATGTAATTTTTCCGCAGCTTTTCCAAAGTGTAATTCCTCTGCTAAAGTCACGAAATAACGTAAGTGTCGTAGTTCCATTATTTAATTTTGGATTTTAGATTATGCGATCAATTGTGTAGGGACGCGATATATCGCGTCTCTTGATATATATTTTTTATATATTAATAGTGCAGCAAATATATATTGGACATAATTAAAAACTTTTTTTATGCTGTTAAATGTAGAGACGTAATACATCACGTCTCCATCGCAAAGTCTATTGTAAAAACAAATAATTTAACCAAAATGAATCAAACATCAGTATCCAATTACGATTGGAATAGTTCGCTGTACCAAGAAAAACACGCTTTTGTTTGGAAGTACGGCGAAAATTTATTACAAATACTCAATCCGCAACCAAACGAGCGAATATTAGATTTAGGATGCGGTACGGGACAATTAACGGCGAAAATTGCTGGTGGTGCTGAGGTAATCGGAATTGATAGCGCACCTGAGATGATTGAGCAAGCACGACAAAATTATCCACAATTAAAGTTTCAAGTAGCTGATGCAAAGAATTTTCATTTATCCCAACCCTTAGACGCTGTTTTTTCCAACGCTGTACTCCATTGGATTCCCCAAGCAGATAACGTAATTAATAGTATTAGCAAATCGCTCAAAATTAATGGTCGTTTTATTGCTGAATTTGGTGGAAAGGGAAACGTTGAATCAATTATTAAAGCTTTATATAACGCATTAGAAAATATTGGCGTTAAAAATGCGCCAAATCTAAATCTTTGGTATTTTCCCAGCATCGGTGAATACGCTTTAAAGTTAGAAAAACAAGGTTTTGAAGTTACTTACAGTTACTTATTTTCTCGTTCAACTTTATTACAAGACAAAGATGCAGGTTTGGCGAATTGGATAAAAATGTTTTGTGGAAATTTCTTTCAAGGCTTATCGGAAGAACAAAAAATAATGGTAATTCAAGATGTAGAAAAGCAGTTAAAACCGAAGTTATATCAAGAAGGAAATTGGTTTGCAGATTATAAGCGCATTCAGATAAAAGCAATTAAAATAGGTTAAAACGGTAATATAATTACAAGCTTCAAATTCCTAACTCCTAACTCCTAATTTCTAAGATCTTCCAATCCAAAATCCATTGACGCACAAGAGTCTTCTCGTAGAGTAATCTAAAATCTAAAATTCTGTGATGGAATCAATAATCTTTTTATTCACTGCATCATTGCTTGCAGGAATCGTTAATGGTGTCGCTGGTGGTGGTGGTTTGATTGCTTTTCCCGCACTTTTGATCGCGGGAGTACCTGCTATTAATGCTAATGCTACTAATGCAGCAGCACTTTGGTTTGGTACAGTTGCAAGTACTGTTGCTTACCGTCGCGAGTTTTCTAGTAAACAGCACTCATTACTATTATTAAGTTTGGTTAGCGTTGTGGGAGGAATAATTGGAGCTTATTTACTTTTACACACATCCCCAGCTAAGTTTTCCGCTTTAATTCCATACTTGATGTTGATAGCAACGCTGTTGTTTATATTCAGTCAACCGTTAATGAAATGGTTAAATAAACGCAGTCAAAATTCAGTTCCTTTTCGTTTACCACTATTTATCATTTTGCTTTTACAGCTAGCGATCGCAACTTATGGGGGCTACTTTGGTGGTGGTGCTGGAATCTTGATGTTAGCTGTATTAAATCTTATGGGTATACAAAATATCAACGCTTTGAATGCTTATAAAACTTGGTTGGCAACCTGTATTAATGCAGCGGCTATCATTTATTTTACTATTGCAAATAAAATTGTTTGGTTTGAAGTCATTATCATGGCTTCGGGTGCAGTTATTGGCGGTTACAGCAGCGCTTCTCTAGCACGTAAAATACATCCCTTGTGGATACGCAGTTTCATTATCGGCGTTGGTTTAAGTATGACTTGCTACTTGTTTTTACGATAGGCAAATCAGATTTTTGAGCTAATTTGTATACTCGTAAAAACTATATTTGGAGATTATAATAAAAAGAAACACTGCTGTATCTAAAACAAGTCAATATATTTTAATTATTCATTAACAATTTATTATGCGTCAGCTTTCAATACTTTTTAGCCTCTGCATTAGTTCACTTTCTGTATTACCCATTCAAGCCCAAGCAAGAGATTCCCGAGTTCCCGAAGCTTCTCAAGCACCTTTGGAATTAGATTTATTAACTAATCCTAGAGATAATGTAATTACAGCAAATACTATTTCCCAAAAACAGTTAACGGTTCCAAGCTTATGGTGGGCCCAGGAACAATCGGAAAACAAGCTTTTAGATAACTGGATAGCATATCCTACAATCAATTCTCAACGAGGAAGAGTCGATTTAATTGTTAACGAACAAGTTTGGAATATTTTAGATTATTTAGAACGTTATAATTTTGTCAATCATTTGGGTAGCGTAGCGCGAGATTATGGTTATAATATTCGCGTTTTTAATTACGAAAAAGAACCTTTAGCAACTTATACTTGTAATTTAAATTTACCTAAACCTGCGTGCAAAATTAATATGAATGCCGCAGGTTTACTGATAAACCCTTCTATTTCACAAAATTAATTATCATTTATCGACAAATAATTAACCTTTAACCTTTAACCTTTAACCTGTTTTCATTGCATTAAATAAAGAATCATACTGTTCGGTACTTGATTTAGATAAAGGAAGTAAAAACTCACTTTTATCGAATTGAGGATTCGTTAATAAAAGTTTTTGTAATGGTTGGAGAATATCGGATGCTGCTATATTTGTCGTCACTGGGGAATTCCCTTTGGTAAGTAATGCTATTTCCTTTGCAATATGAGGTTCCCAGCAAAAATCAATCCACTTATTTGATAAATCTTTTTCAACTTCACCTGTTGGCTGCACCCACAAATCCGCCCAAAGTGCTGTTCCGGAATTTGGAACAACTACGCTCAGTTGTGGATAACGGGAGAGTATGGACACAATATCATTTGACCACCCGACTGCTAACCAAGTATCTCCAATAATTAACGGTTCGAGATAATTAGTTGAATCATAAAATTTAACCTGTTTACTTAACGTTTGTAGTTCCTTTTCTAAAGATGGAACTTCTTGTAAATTCTCGGTGTTGTAGGATTTGCCTAATTTTTTTAACGTCAAACCAATAACTTCCCGCGATTGATTGAGTAAAGAAATCCGTCCTTTTAATTCTTCTCTCCACAGATCGCTCCAATCTTGCAATTCCCAATCAAATTTTTCTAACTTGTCACGACGATAAACAATTACCGTATTACCCCAACGGTAAGGTGCAGCCCAAATTTGTCCTTGCTTGTCTACAAAACCTTGACTATTCCGCTCTACCAACTCTTGCCATTTCGAGGATAAGTTAGACCAATTTTTTAGTTGTTCGCGAGATAATGGTTGAATCAGTTGATTTGCGATCGCCTCTTTTAGCCAAAAATCTCCTAAAGTAACTAGATCGGTCTCGCTTGGTTGAGATTCGGTAAACGGTAGGGAGATCTTAAACCCTTCAGATTTTTTCCCCGATGTTTTGTATTTGTGATACTTTTCCAATCGGTTGAATAATTCCCGCAACTGTACCACCGGAGAGAATTTTAACTGAGCCTTCGCGGATAAACTTTCCTGAAATTGTTTGAGTATTCTTCCTGGAATTGAACCTTTGAGTACCTGTACTGTTAATTGAGGCTGTTTGGAAACATTACATCCTACAAGCAATTGCGAGATTAGCAGTGTAGATGTACCGTATAAAAATGAGCGTCTACGCATTTATTTTGTTGTTAAATTTGAAATACAAAGAACTGCTCTAAGCATTGTAACTAATAGATTCCGCAAACTGGTAATATCACAATTCACTGCTGTATTTGATATATTTTTAGTTTTAAATATCTATTATGCAGTATTTTTATTTTTGATTAACATTCTTTTTTATAAATCTGGGTAATAGAAAACACAATTGCAACTAATTTACGGATTAGTAAATTCAGTATCGGCTAAGAAACTAAAAACCGATAAAAACCTAAAGGTTAAATAAATTGTTAAGTATAGTTAAGTTTTGTTATATAAAGAATAATATATATAGATAGAAATATTGAACGGGGGTATGAAATGGAGCAGTTAAAACTTCAGGTCTTGAGTTTGAGTAAAAGACTAGAAGACCTTTATCAGGTAATTGAGCAACTTGATGGTAAGCTTTCTCAAACTTTAGCGGACTGTAATTTAGCAAAAGCCACTCAGGCTGAAGAACCCGACCAAAAAGTTACTAACACAGGAAAATATCAATTAAAGAATTCAACTGGTTTTAATTCCGGGTTAGAACATAAAGATGTATTAGTAGACGATGTTTATTTAGACGGGACTTTTGAAGCAGGAGATAGACAACTAACTCCAGATATTCAAATTCAACGATTAACTGCACAACTAACAGCAGCATACAATCGTATTGCGGCATTAGAAGAGCAATTATTACTCAAAAGAATCAATTCTTAAGCAAATAAATCAAATATCAGCTTTTCCCAGCCAAATTAAAAAAATCAATAATGCGATTACTAGAGTCGCGTCAATTACGTTTGCCAATAACGGTCTAATTGAGCTTCAATTGCTTCTAAAAATTGGTGTTGCTGCCAGTTTCTGCTTAAATAGGCAGCAATACAAGCACCTCCAGCACCCATACCCTCCTTAACAAATCCTTGTTCATAAGCTTGTAATTGAGCATAGCGAGAATTATCAAAACATAGTTCAGTAGCAATTAAAGATGGTGCGATCGCGCTTTTCTTACCTATCTCCTGAGCTAATTGTGTTGTTTTACAAGTAGAATCAATCGCAACCCAACGAGTAGTACCGACAACAACTTCTTCAGGTTGCCAAGACAAATTATAAAATTGAGCGATCGCGCTTGCTAAAGCAAACACAGCCAGCATTTGCGTACCACCAGCAAGCATTACACCACCATGACGGCTCGCAGCGATCGCCATTCCAGCCACAGCAACCTGCATCGGGTCTCCCACAGCAGCCACAAGCCGCAGCGGATCTACAGAATTTTGGATTTCCCCTTGTCCCCCTGTCCCCATGTCCCCCCATCCCCCCATCCTCCCCAACCCCGCTTGCACAATTTCCCATTTTTGAGCGTGATTGCAGATAGGATGAGAACTATTAACCATACCTTGGGCTGGAATACCCAAACCTGTCAAAATTGCCAAAGCAGTAGTAGTTCCACCAACAACGCATTCACCTATAACTAAATATTCGTTTTCCTTGTTGCGAGAAAGTCTTTCACCCCAAATCATTCCTTGCTCCAACAAACGTTGTATCGTAGCAAAATCCATCGCTGCACCTTGACTCAAACATTTAGCCGGTACACCTTGCAAATCAATAGTTGGTACAGTTGGGGGTTCGAGTAAACCCGCATTAAATAAGTAAACTGGAATATTTAGCGTCTCCACCACAGCGCGAGTAATAAACACCGGAGACGCACCCGCAATCAGTGGAGGTAAGGGATATTGCCCCTTTTTATCCGCTCCATAGTATAAAAACTCAGCATCAGCTAAAGCCGTATATTTTCGGTCTTCAGGAGTGCGACCAGCAGCAGAAATACCCGGGATCAAAGACGTTTGAGTGAAACCCAACACGCAGGCAAATGCAGTTTTTTTACCTTTATATTTAGCAACCCAAGCTTCACCTTGAGTAATATTTGTGTATATGCGAAGCATTTAATTTTGGATTTTAGATTTTAGATTTTGGAATGAAGAGTTAGGAGTAATTAAGGTCAAAGGTCAAAGGTTAAAGGTTAAGTAGGTTGGT
>NZ_JAYGHM010000005.1:152345-190568 GCF_034931125.1 Rivularia sp. UHCC 0363
CATAGTTCTGTTTATTTCTGCCGACCTACTTAAAGGTTAAAGGTTAAAATTCTTTTTGTCCCCTTGTCCCCCCATCTCCCCATCCCCCCATCTCCTTGTCTCCCTACTCCCTCTCATCATTCATAATCCATCAAAACCTGTACCCAGTGCGGTGGTCGGGGTATGGGATTGCCTAAACGGTCTAATAATAACCAAGCTGCTATATGTACTACGAATAAATATATAAAGTTGTTAAGTAATATTAAGCAAATGGCTCCTATTTGAATTAGGAGGGTGTTGGGTGTTGTAAGGATTCCTAAATTGACGAATAACCATTCTAGAATGTTGGTTACTTGGTTAATCAAGTAAATCCAGAGATCTTCTCCTGAAAGTAAGGACAGTAACCACAGGCGAAAAAATACACCTATTGTACCGAGCAGGGTAGCCAAGCTGATGGAAACAATCCAAGGAACGCGACGGTGCCATGCTGAACCTAGAAGTACTCCCATAAAAGCATAGGGGATGACAAATAGTAGACTCCTTGTTGGTCCCATTAATACAAGTAGCAGTAGACCGGAGGTTAAGGCTGACATCCATGCTGCTCTGCTATTCCAGCGTAGGTAAACTAAGGCGATCGGGATGGGAAAGAATACTTTGAGAAGACCCAAAGGGAAATAAAAATTAATAAACCAAATCAAACTGCCGGTACTTGCGAAAAATGCCGTTTCCACCATTTTTAATGGCGCATCGACTTGAAGCTCCGGAGTAGCCAAATCATGATTGTTTGAATGGTTGGATGAATTTTGCTCAAAGGAATTTTCTCCTTTATCATCCGAAGAACTAAGAATATCCATGTGAAAGACGCTACGCGATGGGTGAGAAACGGTTAAATTATCATCTGTTCTAACGCTGATACATCGGGAATACAAATAAATTCCCCACTACGTTTGATCAATTTTTTCTTTTCTAATTTAGTTAATACCCTAGTTACTGTTTCTCGTGCGAGTCCGCTCAAGCTACTCAACTCCCGATGGGGTAAGTTAGGAATTTCTACACCTGTGGAACCTTTTATCCCTTGCCCCTCTGCCAAAAATAACAAAGTATCTGCCACACGAGAAGCTGAATCCGATTCGCGCAACCGTAAGCGTCGGTTAACTTGTCGCAAGCGACGTGCCATTAACTGTGCTAATCGAACTCCCGCTAAAGGTTCGGTGTTGAGTAACGTAATAAAATCCTGTGATGGTAAACTGCCGATTTGAGTAGGAGTTAAAGTGATGACATCGGTGGAGCGAGGTACTTCATCTAATGCAGCCATTTCACCAAATAGTTCTCCTCTACCGAGAATATTTAGTGTTAATTCTTTACCTTCTAGATTGTAAGTGCGAATTTTAACCCAGCCATTCACAATAAAATATACGGAACCACCCCAGTCATTTTCTAGTAAAATTACCTGATTGCCTGGGTGAGAGCGACTAACAAGATTGCTTAATGCTGATTCAATGGCGGTTTTTGGTAGCCCTTCAAAAAAAGGAGTTGAAAGAGTTACTTCTTTGGCAAGATCCAAGCGATACCTATCTTCCATTGGGACATTTTGATTTTAGCTGTAATACAAATTACTTTCCAAACTAAAAGGGAGTGATTCAACCGACTCTTAGCATAGCCCTATGCGAAAACAAAACCAAGCTACATAAAATTAGGACTTGAGGAATTTTTGGGAACCGTGAAAACAATTACCAATTCACAATACTCTTCCCTACGGGACACCTTGCGGTGAACGGGAACACATAAAGGTGAACGCAATTCTCAATTCCTTGGCCACTCTTAACTTATTTCAAATGGGTTTAAACCGGGTAAAAGTTTGATCCGAAATCGCCCATAGGTCACAGTGCGAAGATAATCATTTGTTAAGATTGCATCCGTTCGCCAGAAATATATGCAAACCAAATTAATAATACTCAAGTCAATTAATTTTTGCTAACCTTAAATTTTTAACTGCATGAGCGTAAAATTACCATGAGTGAAACTAGATGCATCTGTGGGGTATCGCACTTTACTCTTGTTTAAAATTACTGAATAGGATAATTTCACCCTGGGATATCTAAGTGTATTTACTTTTGATCGGATTTTCCCCGAATCCAATACTAAAAGATACAATTTATAATTCAAATCAAATTAAATCAAATTAAATCAAGTCGAATCTAAAATTACTTAGTCAAAATCATGTCAACAGCCTTCTTACTGCTTAAACTTCGCTCACCCATATTCGTATTGTCGTCTTGACAATAGCCTCATAACTACCTGATAGATAATATAAATTTTAGTAATTCTAAACTGATTGCGTTCACTGCTGGCGCGGTGCTGCGATCGCCATTACATCTGTAAAGCTCACATATAGGAAAATCAACGTGACTTCCCGCGCAACTCAAATCGAAAGCATGATTGCAGACATTGATAAATTACTCGCTCACAAAGGTAAGCGTTTGTGGGGGGTTGTTTCTTCTCAGGAAGAGCCGCGTCAAGTTTTACAGCGTATTCGGGATTTTCTCGCAAAAGAAGCAGAAGAAAAAAATCCTCAAGCACAAGCACAATTACCTGCTTTGGTGGCAAAATTTGTGGGAGAAGGGCAGGATCTTGCTGAGTCACAAAAACCACAATCAGTTGACAATAGTCTTTCTGAGTTGATACAGCCACTCAGAGCAGAATTAACGATGCTGTTACAAGAAAGAGCGAATTTAGTTAGTGAAATCCGGGATTTGGAGAAAAAACGGCTGCACGATTATTCTCTAGCTCAACAGTTGGCTTCCCAAGAGAAAATAATTTCCGAATTTATGCAGGTGCTAACAAATCGCTTGTCAGATGAAATCTTGGTGAATCCAGCATCAACGGGTAATACCGTTAATGCTGGTCAGAAAGCTCTTTCCGCTTCTGGGAATCAAGCTTCAGCACGAGCAGAAAATTTAGCTCAATTGACAAATGATTTAGATCGACGTTTAGTGGCTTTAGATGGTACTGTAAACGTTGTTTTTGAAGGATTGCAGCGCAATATTCACGCTTATCACGAATCCTTATCCCAAGCATTAGCAAGAATGCATTACAAGGGAGTACAAGGAGAACAGCTACTCGAAGGCTTTATCAGAAATTTCGCAAATCTGCCACCTCAATATAAAGATTCATTGCGACAAACAACTGATGAAATAATTGTCAAAACTATTGATTCTTCGAGCGTTCAATCAGTTCAAGCATACGATCGCGATCTAAACGATTTTGAAGTTGATTTAGAAGAATATAATCAAGATAATCATGAAAAATTAGCAGTTACTCCCGACGAAACTATTGATAATATTGAATTTTCTCAAGCTCAAGATTCCGACGATACCATGACATCGGATTTGGAAGCAGTCATGTTTCAACTTGAAGAAGAATCTGTGAATGAAGATTTAAATGAAGGATTAGAACCAGATAATTATTTAGAAGTAGAGTTTCCAGAAGAAGTATTTGAAGAAGAAATAGTTGAAGAAGAAATAGTTGCTCAATCCGAAGCTTTTGACTCTCCGGAAAAAATGCAAGCAGTATTGAATGAGTTACAAAAAAAACCAGAAATAGCGGAAGAATTACCGACAGATAATCCTTTAGACAGCACTAATGAAGACGAAGTTGATGAACTTTACGCCAGCTTATTTGACAGCGAGCTTGTCACCGCCTCAAATCCTCAAACGCCTCCCCAACAAGTGTTACAAACGGCGATAAATGTAGATCCCTACAAACCCGACCTCCCAAAATTGTCAGAAACGCAAACAGAAAAAGAAGTTGTTTCTCAGGAAGTAGTATTTGAATATACAGCCCCATCAACTACTAAAACCCTTGAGGATTCTGTAGATGTCAATGAATTACTAGTAGGAGACCCTTGGTCTAATGCGAATAATCCAGGTTTAGGCGATCGCGATACATCTCCAGATACTCCAGATACATTATCAAATCAAACCACTTATACCTATAAACGGAAAACACAAGTTGCAAGTGAAGATACAATCACGGAACTGACAGAACTTTTCTTTGATGAAACACCCGATACGCAAATCGCAACTGATAGTACACCTGATCAGCAAGCAGTTGTTTCACCCGAACCCGAACCTGAAGTTATTATAGAAGCCGCTACATCAGAAAAAGAGCAGCCGACGATCCAGCCAGAACCAGTTATTGCGGCTCAAAAACCTCAATTAAAAGAAATTATCCTTCCAGCTACTTCTCTTCGTCCACCAGATAGAAAAATAGTACAGAGTAACGATTTAAACCCACTTCCCCAAACTGAAAAAACTATTAGTACTCCAGTTCAAGACTCGCAAGAAAGTAATCCTCCGGTAATTAGTAGTAGTGAAATTCCTTCGAGAAACCCCAATGACACAGTTTGGTATTTAGGAATCGATTTAGGAACAACAGGAATTTCCGCTGCATTGTTAAATCGTTCCACAACCGAAATACATCCGATCTACTGGGAACAAGAAAACCAGCCTCAAGAAACTGCTCAAATCCGCAATTTCCGTTTACCAGCCGAGGTTTATCTTCCTAAAACTGCTGCGAGCAGTGCGGGTGAAGAGCAAGCCGAGCAAAATCTTTTTTCGGCATATCTAAAGCCATATTTACAAATTTCTCTTCCTTACAAAAACCTTTCGGAAACAGCTTCCACCGAAAATCGCCAAAAATGGGAACCAATACTGCAACTCAACGAATTTTCCACAGTTCCCTTGGTTTGGATTGTCCGTTCTCTGTCAAAACTGCTATTAACCTTAAAATCCGACTCCAATAGTACCACTTTAGGATTAACTGCTACTGCGATCGGCATCAAAAAAGAAGAATTTGGCAGCATTATTGAGAATATCGTTGGTGTAATTTGTACTTGTCCTTCTAGTTGGACAGAACAATATCGCTTTAACATTCGAGAATCATTACTGATTAGCAAACTAGTCAAACATCCCCAACAAGTATTTTTTGTCGAAGAGGCGATCGCCAGCTTGATGGGAGAACTCGAAGGTGCTAACGGCGAAATAGTTAAACTAATCAAAAACGAAAACTCCCCTGCTGTTGTCATCAGTGATAATCATCTTGTAGGTAACACCTTAGTCATCAACATCGGAGCCAATGCCACCGAGATGGCATTAGTAGATTTACCAGAAAATCTGCAAGATTTAACACATAACGAATTTATGCTCCACGGCTTTAGCTGCGGCGGAAAAGCAATGGAACAAGATATTATCACTCAACTATTGCTACCCGAAAAATGGCGTAAATCGCGTAATATCCAATCACCAGATACCGTCAACGACAACAATCCCCTACATTGGAAGCCAAATATTCCCGGCTTAGATCGAGTACGTTTTTCCAGCTTAGGTTTAGAGACCTTAGAACTACCTCGGGCTGGTGAACCCGACATCATGCAACGCATTCGCTTACAGCAAAGACTCGAAAGTTCACAATGCGGTAAAGCACTATTAGATGCAGCGATCGCGCTGAAATTAATTTTGCAACATCAAGAATCCTTTACCATCGAACTCGCAGACCAAAGATGGGAATTACAGCGACGAGATTTAGAAAGCCAAGTATTTGTCCCCTTCGTCCGTCGGATCAACCGCGAACTGAATAAATTATTGGTAGCACGGGGTATACCCACAGAAGCCATCAATCAAATTGTTCTGAGCGGTGGTGTTTCCTCCATAAGCGCGATTAACCGTTGGTTGCGCCAAAAACTTCCCAGTGCCAAAATTATTCAAGAAAAATATCTCGCAGAAAACGGTACTCCCGCTTGTTCCCGCGTCGCAACCGGATTGTGTGTTCTGCCACTGCATCCCCTAGTATTAGAAATACCCAGACAGCAATACACCGACTACTTCTTATTTACCGAATTGCTGCGATTAATACCAGAAAAAGCCTTATCCTTCGGTGAAGTCATCCAACTATTTGAAGCGCGCGGAATTAATACTCGTACTTGTCAGCAACGCTTATTAGCTTTCCTAGAAGGAGAAATACCACCAGGTTTAGTACCCAACAGCGAAGATATGCAGTGGTTGAGCCAAAGTTCCGTACAAAACTCCAACTACAAAGCGATCGCCGCATCACCATTATTTGACAAACAAGGAAGTCTTTCCTACCGTCCCAACCTGCGACAATTACAGCACTTACGTAACTACCTTGACACAATCAAAGCCAGCGCTCATCAGTCCCTAGAAGAACCTTATACCGTTAACTTTGCCGTGGGAGTTAGTTGATTTTGGATTTTAGATTACCCTACGGGAAGACGCTTCCGCGTCAATAGATTTTGGATTGAAGGTTAGGAGTAAAAAATTACAGGCTTAACTGAAAATGTCCTATTCCTAATCCATTCAGGTAGCGTGTCCCTAGGACAAATCCAAAATTTAAAATCCAAAATCGTCATAGCTTACATAATTTTGCTCTGCTTAAATTTTTATGGATTTTATAAAAAAAATATAAACTTCAAAAATATCAGAGCATGATTAAAAGATTTGGTGAATTTTTCATATTTACTTACATTTACCCATTGGAGTTATTTATATTAGCACTGGGAAGTTTATTTATTATGTAATAGTACTGCTAAGATGGTTATTAATATTACTCAAACACCACAGCATGGTGCGAAGAAAGACTTAGTATTAGTCAGTCCTCCTGACTCCTGGAGTTTAAATTACCAGCCTCCTCATCCTTCGCAAATGAGTATTGCCAAAAGATTAATTGACATAGTGGGGGCAATTGTTGGATTGATGATCGCAGCCGCGATCGGAATTGCGATCGCGGTCGCAACTTTATTCGACAACCCCGGTCCGATCTTTTACAGTCAAGTTCGCTGTGGTAATAACGGAAAAACCTTCCGTATATGGAAATTTCGCTCTATGATTATCGGAGCAGATCGACTGAAGCATTTAGTTAAAAATGAAGCCAGCGGTCATATTTTTAAATGTACGGAAGACCCCCGCATCACTCATGTAGGTAAATTTTTACGTCGTACAAGTTTGGACGAACTACCCCAATTTTGGAACGTACTCAAAGGAGAAATGAGTTTAGTTGGAACCCGTCCACCGACTCCGGATGAAGTGATGCAGTACCAACCGCATCACTGGGAAAGACTGCGAGTCAAACCCGGTATGACTGGAGAATGGCAAGTTAACGGTCGTTCCAGCATTAAAGACTTTGAAGAAATAGTCAAAATGGATTTAGAGTACCAGCGTAAGTGGTCTGTATTCTACGACTTATTTCTGATATTTAAAACGATTTGGGTAGTATTTAATAAAAGCGGTGCTTGTTAAGGTCATTATTAATCGATAATTACCCATTATTTTTGTGCTGGTAAATAATAATAGTTGCCGTAAGTCGCAAGTCAATCGAAGTTATCAATGTGTAACTTTATAATAAAAAACATTCAGGGTTTTACCACTTTTCTATGAAATTTTTACTTAAATATAACCCCCATTATCTCCTTAGCTATTAAGAAGTGATGGGGGCTAAACTTTTACCTTTTTGCTTCTTTATTTTGCCTCGTTGTGCTAGGTATTGTAGGGTATGTTAAACCAGATTCCGTACAAATATTATTTAATTTTTTATCCCAAGCTTCTACAGGAACTTGAGACAAATAAGCAAAATCAAAAACAATACCTATTGTTGATATTAATTCCCATTCTGGAGAACTTAATAAACGGTCGTAATAGCCACCACCGTAACCCAAACGATAACCTTGATAGTCGCAAGCAACACAAGGAACTAAAATTAAATCAACTTGATGGGGATCAATAATTGGTGCATCGGGGTGTGGTTCGAGAATCCCGTATTTACCAGTTATTAACTTATCTTCAGGTTCCCAAATATGCCAGCTTAGAGATTTTTCAACGCAGCGAGGAAAACCCCATAATTTATTATTATCTAATGTATTATCTGAGAATAAATCACTTAAATCTGGTTCTTGTCGAAAGCTAAAATAAGCAAGTACTGTTTTAGCTTTTTTGAATATGTCTAAATTGAAAAGATTTTTACAAATAATTTTACTTTTTGACTGCCATTCTTTTTCTGATAGAGATTGACGTTGTTTGATAATATTGCGACGTAATTCTGTTTTTTCCGATTGATGTTCGGTTAGATTCATGATTTTTTGAAATAACTTCAGCACAATGCTGCGTAAATGAGGTATATGCTAGTACTCCACGAAGGGTAATTTTATTCCCAATACTCCTTATTCCTTGCTCCCTTGCCTTATAACGATATGTCATCGGTAGATTGATCTGTTCAATTATTTAAAAATTTACGGATTAACCTCGCTTACATCCCAAAACCCCACTTCATCCCGCACGTACAAAGTCCGATTTTGCGATCCCCTTAATTGTAAATAATCTACTTTCACGGGTTCTAGCAATAGCAAACAAAAGTTATCTAATGGCTTTTGTGAATCTGGTTGCGGTGGTGAAAATGCTTCGGGGTTGGTGGGTTCTCCCGGATGCGCCCAGTTAAATTGGATACGAGCATTGTCTGAAAGCTCTTGCCAAGTTGATTCGCGAGCTTTTTGCAATTGGGATTGTTGATGGTTAGCATCAATAATTATGATGTTTCCAGCAATGCGGAATTGTTCGCGGCTATTAGTGAAATACCAGCAAATTTCTACCCAAGATTGATTCTTAATTTCTGTAATTTTTTCGCTGCGAGCATCAGTAATAATTTTTAATTTATCGGTATCTTCTAGAAAGCCGCGAAACACTACGGTACGATTAGCAGGAGTTCCATCACTGCGGACAGTTGCTAATTGAAAATAGCGCGAATGCGGATGAGCGCGATTCTTTCTCAGAGCATTAGCCAGAAGCGATCGCCAAGGAGCAATAGACATTTTACGATTTTGGATTTTAGATTTTAGATTATAAGAGTTAGGAGTTAGGAGTTAGGAGTTAGGAGTTAGGAGTTATGAGTTAATAAGAATTATTTCTCCCCATCTCCCCATCTCCACATCTCCACATCTCCCCATCTCCCCATCTCCACATCTCCCCATCTCCCCATCTCCACATCTCCCCATCTCCACATCTCCCCATCTCCCCATCTCCACATCTCCCTGTAGCGTAATTTTTAAAATTTTGCAATCTTTAATTGTACTGCGACTTGACGTATAGTCTTAATCTGACAGAGAAAAGACGCGATAAAAATATGGTTAGAGAGCTTGAACGGAAACACCTTGGTGCAGAATTTCCAGAAACAGCCCCTGCTGCAAATCCTGTATTTTTCAGGACTTATAGCCGTCGTCAACAGCCCGAAGGGACTAGAGAAACTTGGGTGGAGGTTTGCGATCGCACTTTAAAAGGTTTGGTTGAGTTGGGTAAGCTTACTCATGATGAAGCTGTAATTTTAGAACGGATGCAGCGCAATTTAAAGGCTCTACCGAGTGGAAGATGGTTATGGGTGGGTGGTACAAATTGGCTGACTCAACCGAAGAATTTTTCGGGGGCTTATAACTGTACTTCTACAAACGTCGTTGACTGGAGCGCTTTCGGGTTAATGATGGATTTAGCCATGATGGGCTGCGGTACGGGAGCGATTTTAGAACCCAAATATATTAATCAATTACCAACTATCCGCAATCGTCTAAAGGTGACGATACGGGGTAATATTGGTAAAACTATAGCTAACGAACGTCGTGAATTTACTGAAACTAAAATTGAAGGCGATCGCACGACTATTTATGTTGGAGATAGCCGTCAAGGTTGGGTACAGTCCTATCAAACTCTTTTAGAACTTTCTACCGACGAGCGTTTGACCGAAGAAGTTGAAGTAATTGTTGATATCAGCGATATTCGCAAAGCTGGTGAACCGCTGCAAGGTTTCGGGGGTATGGCGAATCCGGTGAAGTTACCCGAACTTTATCAGCGTTGTGCTGCGATTCTTAATAAAGCTGTTGGCAGAAAATTAACTTCGGTGGAATGCTGTTTGTTGATTGATGAAGCGGCTGTGACAATTGTTGCCGGGAATATTAGAAGATGTATTGCTTACGGCACAAGGGTTTCAGCTATTGATGGTATGAAGCCAATTCAAGATATTCAGGTAGGAGATTTAGTTTTAACTTCGTCTGGTGAATACCGTCCTGTAGTTAATAAATTTATTCAAGGTAAGCAAAAGGTTGTAGAAATACGTACTCCCATAACCTCGATACGCTGTACTGCTAACCATCGCGTTGCTGTATACGATGGATTACGCTCGTATAAGTGGAAATATGCTGGTCAATTACAACCAAAAGACCGGCTAATTTCTGTTCCTCATAAAAAAGGTGCTGACTGTGCAAATATTGACTATGCTTGGTTATCTGGTTTCTATATAGGAGACGGTTACGCTAATAGAAGACATACAGGACAATCTGAAGTTATTTTTGCTCTCTCTAAATCTAGGCTTGAAGGTAAGCTGGGTGAAAAATGTCTTCGTATATTGCAAAATCTTGGATACACTCCTACTATCGCTTACAGCAGCAAAGGGAATCATGGTTTTATCAAGGTTTATCGTAAAGAACTCGCTGAAGAACTTCTAAAATATAAACAACCTTGGGAATGTCCTGTAATTCCAGAATTTATTTGGAAAGGTAGTCGAGATATTCGTGCAGCTTTCCTAGCTGGTTTGAGTGATGCTGATGGCACTCCTTCAAGAAATGTACTTGTAAACTCTAATAAGCTGGAATTTTTGCGGCAGGTGCAAAAGTTGGCTCTGTCTTTGGGTATTGCTACAACCTTGCACGAACGTAAACCAAGAACTATTGAAGGAAGAGAAAAAGTATACGAGGGATGTCATTGGATTCACATTCAAGGTTTACAATCTCAAGCAGTTGTTGTCGGTTTAATTAATCAATTTGCTGTTCGGAACGAGTTTACTATTAAGTTAGCGAAAAAGAACGGCTTGACCTTACCCTACCAATATGTCAAAGAGTTAGCTGCTACGGGATGGAAACCCGAAACTCTTTATAGCGCTAACACAATTTGGGTAGATCCAAAAAGTAGACCGGGGTATTTCAGAGATGCAAACTTTGATACGCTTATAGCTGAAGATTTGGTAAATCCCCACTGGTTGCCAATAGAAGTTCAATTTGTAGCTCCCGCAGGTCAAGCTGAAACTTTTGACATTGAAGTTGAAGGAGACCATGAATTTATTGCTGATGGCTTGCTAGTGCATAACTCAGCCGGAATGCGTCAAGGTGTCAGCGAAGACACTGCATTTGCAGACGCAAAAGAGAATCTATGGCAGCAAGGTGAAGATGGAAATTGGCGTATAGATCCCGAACGAGATGCTTTACGTATGGCGAATCATACCAGAGTATTTCACCAAAAACCCACTTTAGAAGAATGTGTTAATGCAGTTCGCAAACAATATTACAGTGGTGAAGGTGCGATTCAATGGGCTGGTGAAGCTGTGGCTAGAGCAAATATTGACTTACTCACAACACAGGAATTGAAAACTGATTTTTTACAGGCTTACCAACAAGGTAAAGGTGCTTATTGGTTAAAGGAAAAGTATTCTTATCTTGATGACAGTGAAATTGAGCATCGTTTAGCTCGTGCAGGGCTTAATCCGTGTGGTAATTGATACTTTTGCCTCACGTAAAAAACCCCGCAAAATCGGTGAAAGCTGAGATGTTGATATTGCTACGGTTAGCAAGATTCACGCCAATACCGAGGTAATCAAAAGAATTAAAAAGCTTTTGACACCGTACAGCGTAGAGAGTGAAACTTTGTAAATGCAAAGAATATAAATCTCCAAGAGTGTGGGGCATCCATTATAAGGATGAAAATGTACGCGGAACTACTGCGAATTATGAAGCAGTAGAACTAGGGGATAAAAAGCCTCTAGGGTAACATAATTGGAAATCATTGGTTCTAATTTTCACTGTAACCTTAGTGAAGTTCACTTAAATCAAATTGACCCGGAAAATTACAAAGAACAAGAACTTGCTTTCACTGCTGGTGCTTTATCTGTAGCAGCGCTGTTAAATCATAAATTCTTGGAACCCCGCTATCAATACAGTCGCGAATTAGACCCCATTGTGGGTGTATCTTTTACTGGCTTATTTGACTTTTTCGTTCATGCTTTTGGGGTTGATTGGCTGCACTGGTGGTCGGAAGGAAGACCAGCTACAAACGAAGGTTTAGCCTTTAAGCGTCGCGAACAAGAATACTTGAGTCGGTGGAAAGATATCGTACATCGGGTAGTTTGGGAATATTGCGATCGCCATCATATCAAGCGACCAAATCGCTGTACCACAGTGCAGCCCAGCGGTACCAAATCTTTACTTACAGGGGCTTCTCCAGGATGGCACCCCCCCAAAGCCCAAAGATTTATTCGGCGGATCACTTTCCGTAAAAATGACCCGGTAGCTTTAGCTTGTATTGACTATGGTTATGCGGTGGTTCCTTCTCAAACCGATAAAGACGAAAACGGCAACTTACTAAACGATCCCTTCGACTCTCGCTGTACCGAATGGTTGGTAGAAATTCCCGTTGCTGTACCTTGGGCTGATGTACCGGGTGCCGATGAAATTGCGATCGATAAATTTGGTGCTTTAGCTCAAATGGATTTCTATATGCAGGTGCAGCAATTCTACGTTACTCACAACACTTCAGCCACTATTGAAGTACGAGAAAACGAAGTAGAAGAATTGGGAAATCGGATATATCAAGCGATTCAAAACGATGAAGGCTATATTAGTGCCGCATTGTTAGCAAGATTTGACGACCATCAAACCTTCCCTCGTTTACCATTTGAACCGATCGACAAACAGCAGTACGAAGAGTTGATGGCACAAGTAGAAAATCGCCAGAATACCAAGGATTTCAACACTGCATTGAAACGGTATGATTTTGGTGAATTAATGGAAGCCGGACCATCTGGATGTGATTCCGACAAGTGCATGATGCCGGAAGATAAACCCGTGTAAAATTGAAGGATGAAAGTTAACCAATTTTGGATTTTAGATTTTAGATTGACCAATCATTCTAGGAAATGGTGAGTCCACTGGGCGTTATTAGTTTCTGTTCCGTCGTTAGCGTAGCCTTTCCGGAGGAGATACTTGGAGAGTATAAGCCCCCACAATCGATCTGTATAATCAATCCAAAATCCATTGATGCGAAAGCGTTTTCTTGCAGGACAAATCCAAAATCCAAAATCCAAAATCATTTGACTTCATCCTTTTTAACCCTTTGGAGATAAAAAAATGTTCCTCGAAGAACTAGCACCGTTATTTAAAGAATTCACCCAGAACCCAGCTTCATTCATGGGCGGATTTGTGTCTGGTGTACTTAGACTTAGCCTGAATGATGATCCTGTAAAAAGCTGGTTAGCACAACAAACAAATACAACGACTTTTCCAAGTTCTACGACTGGAATGCACAATGGTAAAAACAATGGACCTCAAAGTATTTCCATTGATTAAAGTATTTAATTAATAGAAAGATTTGGTTAATAGATAGTTAAATTTAACAAGGTCTGCTGGAAACCAGTAGACCTTTTAATTGAGTCTAGTTTAAATAATTGCTAGTAATTAATTTTACAACATTTAAAAACTATAAAACCTTTACTCTCTTACTAGAAGTATATATAAGTTACACTGATTCCAACTTACAAAACTTTGTGATATATCATACCTTGAAAATTCGGGTCATCAGGTACTATAAAAACGTATTCGTGAGTTCAGTCCTAGGGATGGTTTATTTTGAGTTAATGCGGCAACTTTTGCTGATTATTAATTAGATAATTAACCGTTAGTAAAATCAGATTTTTCGCTGAATATTAAAAGCTAATTACCTGACATTTATTTGGACTGAGCGATTCGCTATTTGTCCCTAGAAACGTTAACAAGTATGACTATTTACGTTGGAAATCTTTCTTATCGCGCTACAGAAGCAGACTTGAGAGCAGTATTTGCTGATTATGGTGAAGTTACTAGAGTTATGTTGCCAACCGATCGCGAATCAGGTAAAATGCGCGGCTTCGCTTTCGTTGACCTTACAGAGGAAGCGAATGAAGACAATGCCATTTCTGAGCTAGATGGAGCAGAGTGGATGGGTCGTCAAATCCGAGTTAACAAAGCTAAACCCAAAGAAGATAATCCTCCCCGTGGTGGCTTTGTGAGAAAACCGGATTTACAAGAACAATAAATTTTATTATTTAAATAAAACTGTCTCGGTTCTCGTTATTGTTTTTTATTATTTACCTAATTATAAAATTCTGTAACGGGAATTATGTAGATTACTACTTTGCAATAAATTATCAGTACAAATAAAGTATCAACAAGTTGCTCACTTTAGATTTGATAAATCTGATGCTACTGTATTTCACTGTGGGCTAGTTGCCAATTAATAACAGCTAAACCACAGAAAACTTCATATAAACAATCCCGACAAGATACCGACTATGTAGGATATCGCCAAAAGTCGGGTTTTCTTGTATTTAAAATACATCAAATAATTATTTATACAACTAAATAAACTTTTATCAGTTTGCTTAAAGTTAATTTAGCAATCATTTTTGTTAACTTATAGACTTATAAAATATATATATAGGAATCGGGTTTAATTATTGAAAAAAGCTCGGATGGTGAGTTACGCTCTAGCTACTAGCCGCGTTAGAGTAACGCTAACAGCACCCTACGTGTTTTTCAAAATTTTGCGGAGTATTCCTATCTCAATCGTGAATAAATCAGGAATGGCCGCAAGCGTCACAAAACTCGGATGGTGCCGTACACTCACCGTCTTATTACTAGGTTGATAATTAGTCTGTGTACTAGCAACGGCAATAAAGGGGGATATTATCTACGCCCCCTCAACCGCCTCCCCTACAAGAAAAATATGCCTTTTTGCTAAGTCCTATAAATAAAAAAAAGTATTTATAGTTGCTACAACACCAAGTAGAAATGCTTTATCTTTTGATTCTTACTTCTATTCCCAGCGTGTAAAGAGTAGGGAGTAAGCTTAGATAATGTCAGAAAAATGCGATTCAGAATACATTAGTTTCTGTGTTTTATTTAAAATTACATTTGCGTTCCTAAAATACCTTTCTAAGATAGAGACAGCAACCATAAGTTACGACATTAGGCATACTCTCAAATAAAAGCCATACTTAGCGAGATAATTTTTATGACAAAAGCAGCAGAACATCAAGACAAAATTCAACACATCCCAGATAAAGGCTTAGATCGAGATTGTACGACTTTATCGCGTCACGTCTTGCAGCAATTCCAAGGTTTTTCAGCGCAAGCACAGGATTTAAGCGCGTTGATGAATCGGATCGCGCTTGCAGGTAAATTGGTCGCTCGTCGTCTTAGCCATGCGGGTTTAATGGAAGGTGTTCTGGGGTTCACCGGAGAAGTTAACGTGCAAGGAGAATCCGTCAAAAAGATGGATGTCTACGCTAACGATGTGTTTATCTCGGTTTTCAAGGAAAGCGGTTTAGTATGTCGCTTAGCATCCGAGGAGATGGATGAACCGTACTATATCCCCGAAAACTGCCCCATAGGTCGATATACTTTGCTGTACGACCCCATTGATGGTTCATCGAATACAGACACAAACTTGAGTTTAGGTTCGATTTTCGCAATTCGTCAGCAGGAAGGAGAAGATAATGACCGAGAAGCCAAGGATTTGCTCGCTCCGGGTACCAAACAAATTGGAGCCGGGTATATTCTTTACGGTCCGAGTACCATGTTGGTATACACGATGGGAAAAGGAGTTCATTCCTTTACTCTCGACCCAAGCTTAGGTGAATTTATACTTACCGAAGAAAACATTAAGATTCCCGATCGCGGTTCCGTTTATAGCGTCAACGAAGGGAATTTTTGGCAGTGGGAAGAATCAGTTAGAGAATACATTCGCTACGTTCACCGAACTGAAGGCTATACGGCTCGCTACAGTGGAGCAATGGTGAGCGACATCCATCGAATTTTAGTTCAAGGTGGTGTATTTCTTTATCCAGGTACGATGCAGAAACCGGAAGGAAAATTACGCCTGCTCTACGAATCTGCTCCTTTAGCCTACGTAATCGAGCAAGCAGGTGGTCGTGCTACCACTGGTCGGATGAATATTTTAGATGTGGTAGCCGAAAAACTACACCAGCGCACACCTTTAATTATTGGTAGTAAAGAAGATGTTGCAAAGGTGGAATCTTTTATTCAGAATGGTCACTAGTAGTCGATTGCATTAAATTTGACTGGTTTTGATCGCAACCCGTCGGGGGTTCAAAACCCCCCTCTAATAGCGAAAGTCCTATAAATAGGACTGAAATACAAGCCTGTCAAAACTTTTGAAAAGGAATACTAGTAGTCTGTCACATTAATTCTGCGGGGTAAGAAATTTGTAGTGGGAGCGTCCCGCTCCCTCCTATTAACTAGCGAGCGAGACGCTCGCTGGTTGCTTTTAGCTCGCTATTGGTCACGAGCGAGCCGGAAAGCTCCCTATTTGTAACGAGCGACCAAGATGGTCGCACTACGCAAACCCCTCATAAGTTATGAAGGGTAAAATTTTAGTCCTCTTCAGAGGACTTATGCTATTAGTCCGGGAATGCAATTCCCGGACGGGCTGGGATAAAAACCCATAAGAACTAATGAAAAGGAATACTAAGTAAACAGTGAGCAGTTAGTAAATTGTTTATGCGGCTCATGGTAAAGCCACAGAAAGCTTTTCAACTTCAAAGTGGAATCAAAACCAATGTTTTTGTTGTTTAAGCACTAATAACTGTTTACTGCTCACTGTTGACTGATTTATTCCTTTAGTGAGACTCAATCGGTAATCTTACAAGCATTAATAGAAAAAGATAGAAAAATCAAATTTTGGAGTGGAATATAACCATATGGGCATCACCACAAATCAGTTATTAGAAATTAATAAATACGGTCAAAGTATTTGGATGGATAATTTGAGTCGCGATATTATCCAGTCCGGTGAACTGAAAAATATGGTGGAAAATCAAGGTATCAAGGGAATTACCTCGAATCCAAGCATTTTTGAAAAAGCTATGGTCGGAAACGCTATTTACGATCGCGATATAGAAGCCGCAATTCTTAAAGGATTATCAACTCAGGAAATTTACGAATCTTTAGCTTTTGAAGATATTCGTAACGCTTGCGATATTTTGCGTCCGGTATACGAAGCGACTGATGGATTGGATGGTTATGTAAGCATTGAAGTACCCCCAACTATTGCCCACGATACTCAAAAAACCATTGAAGAAGCTAGACGCTACTTTCAAGAAGTGGGACGGGAAAATCTAATGATTAAGATTCCTGGAACAGAAGCCGGTTTACCCGCAGTAGAGCAGGTAATATCTGAGGGTATGAATGTTAACGTTACGCTGTTGTTTTCCGTGGATAGTTATGTAAACACTGCTTGGGCTTACATTCGCGGCTTAGAAAAACGGGTAGCTGAGGGTAAAGACATTAGCAAAATTTCCTCCGTAGCGAGTTTCTTCCTCAGCCGCATTGATGCCAAAATAGATGGAAAAATTGACGAAAAATTGAGTCAAGGTGTTGACGACATCAACTTAGAAGCCAAACTTAAATCAGTAAAAGGAAAAGTGGCGATCGCTAACGCCAAAATTGCATATCAAGAGTATAAAAAAATTATCAACGACAAGCGCTGGCAAGCATTAGCTGCTAAAAATGCCAACGTACAGCGTTTATTATGGGCAAGCACCAGCACTAAAGACCCCAGTTACAGCGATGTTATGTACGTTGATGAGTTAATTGGTAAAGATACAGTTAATACCTTGCCACCAGTAACCATCGAAGCCTGTGCCGACCATTGCGACGTAGATTCAAGAGTCGAAACCGACGTAGAACAAGCATACCAACTGATCGAAAATCTTAAAGACCCCGACATCAACATCGACCTCGATCAAGTCATGGACGAGCTACTTACTGAAGGTATTGATAAGTTTATCAAACCCTTCCAATCCTTAATAAGTTCCTTAGAAGACAAAGTAAAGCACTTATCACCTGTTTAATAATTAATGGGTAATGGGGAACAGGTTAAAGGTTAAAGGTCAAAGGTTAGGAGTTAGGAATTAAAAATATCTGTTCTGTGTACTCCCTACTCCCTACTCCCTACTCCCTACTCCCTATTCCCTATTCCCAAAAGTAAATCTAAAATCTAAAGGTTAAAGGTCAAAGGTCAAAGGTTAGGAGTTAGGAATTAAAAATATCTGTTCTGTGTACTCCCTACTCCCTATTCCTTACTCCCTATTCCCTATTCCCAAAAGTAAATCTAAAATCCAAAATCCAAAATCTAAATTATGGTTAGTTTGCTCGAGAATCCACTGCGGGTTGGCTTGCAACAGCAAGGAATGGCCGAACCCCAGATAATTGTTATTTTTGGTGCTTCCGGTGATTTAACCTGGCGTAAATTAGTACCCGCGCTGTACAAATTGCGACAAGAAAGACGGATTCCACCAGAAACTACTATCGTTGGTGTCGCACGACGGGACTGGAGCCACGAATACTTCCGCGAACAAATGCGTAAAGGGATGGAAGAAGCCCACGGTGGTGTGGGTCCCGAAGAATTGTGGAAAGATTTTGCTAACGGTCTTTTTTACTGTCCCGGCGATATTGACAACCCCGAAAGCTATCAAAAACTCAATAGTCTTTTGAGTGAATTAGACGAAAAACGCGGCACCAGAGGTAATCGATTATTTTATCTTTCCGTTGCTCCCAAGTTTTTCCCCGAAGCTATTAAACAATTGGGTTCTGGGGGAATGTTAGACGACCCTTACAAACATCGTCTGGTAATTGAAAAACCTTTTGGTCGAGATTTAGCATCTGCCAAAAGTTTGAATGCAGCAGTACAAAAATATTGCAAAGAAGAACAGGTCTACCGCATTGACCACTATTTAGGAAAAGAAACGGTTCAAAATTTATTAGTTTTTCGCTTCGCAAACGCAATTTTTGAACCATTGTGGAACCGTCAGTTTGTTGACCATGTACAGATAACAGTCGCGGAAACCGTAGGAGTTGAAGACCGAGCCGGATATTATGAAAGCTCCGGTGCATTGCGGGATATGTTGCAAAACCATTTGATGCAGCTTTACTGTCTCACCGCGATGGAAGCTCCTAACGCAATGGATGCTGAAAGTATCCGTACCGAAAAAGTTAAAGTACTAAAAGCAACTAGACTTGCTGACATAGAAGATTTGTCAAAATCCGCAGTACGCGGTCAGTACAGCGCTGGTTGGATGAAAGGTGAATCTGTCCCAGGGTATCATGAAGAACCAGGCGTAGACCCTAACTCAACAACGCCTACTTTTGTGGCGACAAAATTTGTAGTTGATAACTGGCGCTGGCAAGGAGTTCCTTTTTATCTGCGTACTGGTAAGCGGATGCCGAAAAAAGTTAGTGAAATTTCGATTCACTTCCGCGAAGTTCCTTCACAGATGTTTACATCCGCAGCACAGCAGAGAGGTGCGAATATTTTAACCATGCGGATTCAGCCAAACGAGGGAATTTCCTTGCGTTTTGAAGTGAAAATGCCTGGAGGAGATTTCCGCACTCGTTCCGTTGACATGGACTTTACTTATGGTTCATTCGGTCTGCAAGCTAAATCCGATGCATACGATCGCCTATTTCTTGATTGTATGATGGGCGACCAAACCTTGTTTACAAGGGCTGATGAAGTAGAAGCGGCTTGGCAGGTAGTAACACCAATCTTAAGCGCTTGGGATGCACCCGCAGACCCCGCAACAGTTCCTCAATACGAAGCCGGTACCTGGGAACCTGTAGAAGCAGAATTGTTAATCAACCGAGATGGTCGCCGCTGGCGCAGACTGTAGAGAGTTAGGAGTTAAGAGTTAAGAGTTAGGAGTTTTAAGTTATGAGTTTTGATCTGTGAGTTTTAAGTTAAAAGCTAAAAGCTAAGAGTTCTGAGTTTTGAATCTGAAAGTTGTTAGATATGAATTGTTGAGTTAGTTGTTATTTGTGAATTATTTTCCTATTACCAATTCCTAACTACTAATCCTTAACTCCTAACTCCTAACTCCCAATTCCTAACTCCTCACTCCCAATTCATAACTCCTAACTCCTCACTCCTAACTTTTAAATTATTTCCAACTCAAAACTTAGAATCCTTAAATTATTATGACTTCCCAAGCATCGACTATTTATTCACTCCAGGCTCCAAAAGATGTTTCGCTCAATGATATTGAAGCCGAACTAGGTAAAATTTGGCAAGGTTACGGTATTGCTGGGGAAGATGGAGCGCTTCCTGCGGCTACGAGAGCAACTACTTTTACTTTGGTGGTTTACGAACCAGAACAAACTCAGTATTTGTTGGCTGCTCTAGGATTTTATAAAGGTCCAATTGATGGTATCTTGGGGCCGCAAACCGTATCCGCGCTCAGAGATGCACAGAAATCTCTTGGTTTAGAACGAACTGGTAAGACGAATCCGCAAATGTTAATCCGACTACGGGAAGAACTTGCTAAGCTTCATAGCGGTGGCGAACATCAAAGCGGCAATAATATTAGTGCTGATGAGTATAGTACTGATGCAGCCAGCGCCAGAATTGCTGATGAAATTGCCCTACGTAACCCTTGTCGCATCATTAGTTTGATACCCGTAGTTGGTGAAGATGAAGGCGTTCAGGCTCAAGTTTCAGCTTATTGTCCGATTCAAAAACAATCATCATCTTCGTTAGTTTGTTGCGAATATATCACTCTAACTGGAACTGCCGCAGCTTTAGAACGTATTGGTGGTATGGTTCCGGCATTATTAATTGGTGGTTTACCTAAGTTTATTTGGTGGAAAGCAACACCAGACCCCAATAATGGTTTATTCAAAAGACTTGCAGCCGTATGCGACAACGTTATTGTTGATTCTTGTAACTTTAACGAACCAGACAACGATTTGCTCAGCCTGCAAGCATTGATAGATAATGGCGTACCGCTAGCAGATTTAAACTGGCGACGTGTGGGAGGATGGCAAGAATTAACAGCGGAAGCTTACGATGCACCAGCGCGACGTAAAGCTTTAACAGAAGTAGATCGAGTCAATATCGACTATGAAAAAGGCAACCATACTCAAGCATTGCTATTTTTGGGTTGGTTAGCAAGTCGTTTAAATTGGCGTGCAGTTTCCTACGAGCAAGAAATGGGCGACTACACTATTAGACGCTTTAAATTCATGGGAGACAATCAAAGGGAAATACAAGCTGAATTAGCTGGGGTTCCAGTAGCCGATTTTGGCGATATTCCCGGCGATTTAATTGCTATACGTTTAAGTTCCACCAATCCAGACGCAAACTGCGGTACCTTGATTTGTTCCGAAACCGGCGGCTGTATGCGGATGGAAACTCAAGGTGGCGCTCAATCTGCTGGAGTATTTCAACAGATAACCTCACTTTCCGAGCAAAAAGCCGAAGCTTTGCTTTCTCAACAAGTACAGCGTTGGGGTAAGGAAGCACTTTTTGAAGAAAGTTTGAAAGTTACAGCACAATTAATCCAATTAGCTCAAAAAGGTTAGGAGTTAGGAATTATTAAGTTACCTTAGTGGTAATACATATTAATTATGTAGAGACGTTGCATTGCAACGTCTTTCTGTATTTTGGTTGATAACGAGTTTCTGGGGAAAGTACAGATGACCCATACTAGAACATAAAAATTAACGGTCTAAAAGCGTTCCATTACACATTCTTTGTTCAAGCTTCTGCATATTTCCTAACATCAATTCTTCTAAGCTTAGATTGAATTTTGATGCGAGAAAAGCTACAAAATACAAGACATCCCCTAACTCGCCTTTCATCGATTTAGTAATTTCATCAATTTCAGATTTATCGACTTCTCGGTCATTTCTACAGTAACGCTTTAATATTCGTGCTACTTCTCCCGATTCTTCACAAAGTCCTAATCCTAATATAGGCAATTCGTTTTTGAAGTTTTTCGCAATTTCAATAGTCCAGCTTTGATAATAATTAGCGTCCATATTTTATAATTAATACTACTGAATCACTGACCGCAATTAATCAAAATAAAGTTCCAACTTTTGGTAATAATTAAATATCATCATTAAAAAATATAAAGAAAATAATTAAATGATAGTTGTTAAAAAAATCATGATCTTAGTTACTAAAAACGATAATTATACTCACCAAAATATCTGACTATAATTACTAAAATCCATGACATAAATCACATTGACCTGGCAATGTTCTCTGTGAGCGGTGTTTTGCTTGGAACATCCAATCAGAAGTAGTCGATAAAAAACGTAAAACAACACCCCGATATGGGTTTTTACAAATATCGGGAGCAACCCAAACTTACAGATAAATAATTTTAACAAGATAAGCATAAGTGATAAATCCGCATGAAAAACCCGTTTCCTGTTCGCTTCTAAAATAGAATCTTCCAACCGATTCATAATTAAAAACAATTATTAATAAATAACAAGTACAAATGCTTGTATAATCCATAATTCATAGCTCCTAACTTTTCATGGCTCTAATTATTGCAGGTGAACGCAGCGGGGTGGGCAAAACTACGGTTACGCTCACCCTGTTGTCGTGTTTATCTCAACGCGGTTTACAGGTGCAATCGTTTAAAGTGGGACCCGATTATATTGACCCCATGTTTCACAAACACGTTACTGGTCGTGCTTGTCGCAATTTAGATCCAGTTTTAACTTCGGAAAGTTATGTGAAAAAATGTTTTTATAATTACTCGAATTTATGTGAATATTCCTTAATTGAAGGAGTAATGGGTTTATTTGATGGAGTTTCAACCTTATCAAGGGGAGGGGTTAAGAAAAGAATTGAAAATTATGCCAGCACGGCTCATATTGCGAAGTTATTAAATTTATCCGTATTGTTAGTAGTTGATTGCAGTCGCTTATCAGGTTCTGTCGCTGCAATTGTTCACGGTTATCGTTCCTTTGACAAAGAAATTCAAATTGCTGGAGTAATCTTAAATCGAGTCGGTAGCGATCGCCATTTATCTCTGCTCAAAAATGCCCTCGAACCTTTACAAATTCCTATTTTTGGTGTATTAAAACGGCAAGATAATATTACAATTAGCGATCGCCATTTGGGTTTAGTACCAACAGCAGAACTTCCTGAATTGAATCAATTAATCGATAAACTAGTAAATCTCGGTGATTGCTTTGATTGGGAAAGTCTATTACCACTTTTATCAAATAGACAAAGCGGTAAGTCTCTAGAACAAACAGAAGATTCACTTTCTCATTCCATCTCCCCATCCCCCCATCCCCCCATCTCTCCATCTCCCCCTCTCCCCATCCCCCCATCCCCCCATCCCCCCCCCTCTTTCCCAAAAATCGCTGTAGCATACGACAAAGCTTTCAATTTCTACTACCAAGACAATCTCGATTTATTGCATTTGGGTGCGGAATTAGTTTTTTGGAGTCCTTTAGAAGATACTGAATTACCCAAAAATATCGCAGGAATGTATTTTGGGGGAGGTTTCCCAGAAGTTTTCGCGCAAAAATTAGCAGAAAATACCCGCGCTCGTAATGCTGTCAAAGCTGCTATTCTATCGGGAATACCGACCATCGCTGAATGTGGTGGGTTGATGTATTTATGCAAGCAAATTGTAGATATGACTGGTAAATCCTGGGAAATGGTGGGAGTTTTACCAACAACAGCAGTGATGGATAAGCGTTTAACTTTGGGATATCGTCGTGCGATCGCTTTACAAGATAGTTTATTAGTAGATGCTGGACAAATCATTTACGGACATGAGTTTCATCGTTCCCGTTTAATATCCGATTCTAATAAACCTTTATTTCAAACTTATCGATTTGATTGCGACGAATTTACGGGGAAAGAAGGATGGGTATCACCGTCAAATCTTCACGCTTCTTATATTCATATGCATTGGGGAAATAGTCGGGAAATTCCGCAAAGATTTTTGGACAAATGTCGAGTTGTTAATAGCGCATTTTGATTAAAGATAAATTCCAGAGCTTCAGTTAAACCAGATATTAGATTCAACCCATCATACTTACATCATTATTTAACTTGCGAATTAAACGCGATAGTTCGCGAATGATATTCACGGCAATTTCGGGAGTTTCTTCGATAGCATCATCAAGCTGTTCTTGGGTTAATTCCAAAAATTCGCAAGCATCTATTGTAGTAGCAGAAGCTGAACGTGGTTGAGTATCAAATACTGCCATTTCACCAAAATATTTTCCTTGTGACTTAACTTCAAGTGTTCGATTATTTAAATGGATTTTGACTTTTCCGGAAACCACAATATAGAGAGATTGTCCTTGTTCTCCTTGTTGAAAAATACTGCTATTTGGTGGAAACCACAGTTCGTTCATAGCAGAAGCCAATCGAACGATAAAATCATCGCGCAATTCTTTAAATATTGGAACTTGACGTACAAATAATAAACGATCAACGCTAGTTAACATAAATAAGAGTTAGGAGTTAGGAGTTAGGAGTTAGGAGTTAGGAGTTATTTAGTTTTATATTAATTCTCGGTTTTTGCTTAAAAACATAACTGATAAATGAATAATTATAAATTATAAATTAACTTTATGCTTTTCGATAAACTCCTTAACTTGAGCGATTACAAGAGGATGCGAATCCTTTTTTAAATCAGGTAGCCTTTTAATAAATGAGCGTTCATTTGCAATACTTAAATACGCGACTGCGGCTTCTCTAACGAAACCACAAGGATGACATAAACTTGCTTCAAATTGAGAATTTTTTAACTTAATTCGAGCAACTTGAGCAAAATGAATACAGCAAGCCCAGCACCAATCAGAAAGTGCATTTTCTAAGTCTAATAGCTTTACAGTTCGATCATTTATCGTCATTTGTTCGTATTTAGATAACCCTGCTTCTACAAGCTTTTTCAACTTTTCAGAAGGTGGTTTTTGGTCAAAAATACTCAGTAATATACCTTGACAAGGTAATTTTATCGTATGTTCTAAAATTTCTAAACCTAACGCGAAGCTGACTCTCGATTCTGAATTCAAATTATAACCAGCAGCATTAATTTTTTCTACCGGGTAAAGAAATTTCAAAAGTAATAATAATCGCTCTTTAATGTCAATTTCTAACTCTGTAAAAGATTTTTGGGCTAAGCGACATAAAGCTACAACCTTTTTTTTAGAATGAAAATTTTGTAAGGTTTCTCCTGTTTTAAACTCTATATAAGCAGCGTAGATTTCGTCTTGAGACTTAAAATCTACAGATGCAGCATATATTTGACCTAACAATTTTAATTCGTCTTCAATTAATCCGATAATTCTGCTTTCGTAAGACCGATCAACTAAAGTTAAGATTCCCTGTTGCTGATGTCTTTTGAGTAAGGTACGAAGTATATGACATTTGATTGTGCCTTTGGATATTTCTAAATGATGCCATAAAGTATCGGCAGCTTTTAAAGTATCGATTTGACCTATTGTTCGTAAAGCATACACTCGCGGTATTTCTGGTTTAGAGTTATCTGTAGCTAAATTTGACAGCATTGGTAAGACTTCATTTCCTAGCTTGACTAAACCGTTCATAGCTACCAAACGGGTAGACTTATGTTGAATTCCTAGGATTAATTCTGAATAATATTCTTTAAGATTATTTGTAGCAATCATTTCTAAAACTGCATTTCGTACCTTTAAAGATTCATCTGATAATAAAGAAGGAATATGAATTCGTAATGCTTGTATATAAGATGCTTCGGCAAGAGATTTAACCCCATGAATTCGTATTTGTTCTTCTTGATTAGTCAGCATCCAGCCCAAAGTTTTAGTTGCTGCTACTTTTTGTTTTGTTGTGCCATGAGTTAACAGTAAAGCCGCAGCGGTACCTCGAATTACAGAGTTTTGTTCGGGATTAAGGTATTCTTCTAATTGGTTTAAATTTGGAGAAGCTTCTGCAAGAGAAACGTAACGCAGAGCCAAAGCAAATATATTTGGATTTATAATCGTTTGAGGATCTTCTAGTAAACTGCGTATTTGAGGTAAGTAAGCAGGATTTACATCATATTCAAGCATTAGTTCCAAACTTCGATGTTGTAAAGTAGGAGTTAGCTTTAATAATTCTGGAACTAAAACTTCCCCAGCCCCTTGAGGATCGATTTGCGATAATAGTTCAATGCAAGAATGTTTATCAGCTTCGCTTCCTTCTTCTCTTAAAGCCTTGATTACAGCACGCTTGAAAAAAGGCAGATCGACATTTGTGACGCTTAACTCTTCCTTTTCCGAACTCAAAACTAATAAATCGACGTACTGCGATCGCAATCCCCAAATTACTCCTACACATATAATGGCGACAATCGCTGTTTGTACAATTAACACCAAATTTTGCCAATTTGTGGGTATAAAATTGCTCGTAAACCATTGAGTAATTAAAATCATAAATCCAGCGAAACCAGCAGCAGAAGCTTCTGCAAAGCCTCCCGATAATATTTGTACGCGACTTCTGACTCTTGCTGGTATCGGTTGAAATAGTAAGGTACTTGTATTAGCTACGAAGGTATAACGCAAAAGTTCATCTAAAAACTTAATTAGCGTTAAACCCCATAGCAATGACAAAGCAGGTATTTTCAAGCCAAACAAAGTTGAAGTCATTGACAGCGAAAATATCATAGCCATTCCTGCCAATAAAGTACCGACACCAACAGGTAAAAGTGCGGTAGTAAAAAATACTCCCAAACGCTCGATTACACGGCTAGAAATAAATAACTGTGTTGAAAGTTCAAATAACCCCAATATTCCGCCAAATACACCTAAAAAACTGGTAATTTCTTCGCCTTGAAAAGCGGATTCTAACTGGGATAAATACTGAAAATCGATCAACAATCCGATTGTTTGAATTAACAATCCGAAGGCAAATAATTGTAAAGCATAATTCCTGAGAGGGGTAGAAAGACGACGAGCGCGGGAAACTTGCGATTTATGTATTTTTCGTTGCGAAACATCGGAAAAAGCGTAAGGATATTTCCGACTTAAATACAGCAGAATTGCCGTTCCTAAAACAATAACTAAAGCCCCGATTAAAATTATTTTATCTAGCTTGAGAAATCTTACTAAAGTCGGTAAACTAAAGCCACCGATCACATCAGCGACTAAAATTCCACTACTGACTAAAGGATAAGTACGTTTAATTTCCTGGATATTAAATAATTGATTCGCTGCAATAGAAGTGTTGAGTTGATTGATAACGTAGAGCGCATCAACCCACAATCGCAGCAAAAATACGCTAAATAATGCTAAGCCCGAAAACTGCAAATTTGTAGATGAGGTAATTTGTAAACCGATAGGCAGTAAAATTAAAGGTATCACCATGCAGGGTAAAGCAGCTACAATCACCCATCGCAAGGGAAAAATCTTTTGTAGCCAAGAGTACAGAAAAACCAACGCAATCCCAACTACTGCACTAGCTATATAAATCAGTGGTAAAGAACTAGCACCGTATTTCTCCAGGAATAAAGTGATGCTGCTATCTTCCACCCATCGCAATCCGACTGATGTCGTCGCGTAAAAAGCAAACATCAGCAATGTTCGAGAACTTTCTTCCGGTCGAAGATTTACCCACCGAAGTACTTGCAATAAAATTTCTTTACAGGTATCTAACCGTTGATTTTTTAATTCCATGCGGTTTAATTTGTTGTCTTCACCCCTGGAAAAGGAAATTTACGATTAATCTTAGTCGCTTAGGCTTTCACAACTTTTATCAAAAACTGACAAGTTGAAACACCTCCCATGAGATATCACTCCTAGAAAGAATAAAAGTCCCGAGCAACTGAATATTAGTTTTCCCATTCAGCACCCAAGACTATCGTTTTTTTGATTATTTTTTTTAATTAACTTAAAATTAGTTCTGCTTTAACTGCGAGATCAACCAAAAAATCTTTGAGAATAAACGCCAAAAAGAAACAATACCAATGGTTATTACCTATCGGTACTGCTTCCTTACTACTTAGATTTTTTTACAATTACTTCTTCGGAGAAAGCAACATCATCATGTTTCTTCCTTCTTTCTTGGGATATTGCTGCACCTCTGCTTCACCTTCCAAGTCTGTAGCCATCCGTTTGAGCAAAATTTCTGCCAAATCGGTATGTTGAATTTCTCTACCCCGGAACATAACCGTGGCTTTTACTTTATCACCATCTTTGAGAAAACGCTTCGCTTGGTTGACGCGCACATTGTAATCGTGTTCTTCTATCTTGTAGCGCATCTTCACTTCTTTTACATCAGCCGTGTGTTGCTTTTTGCGAGCTTCTCGCGCCTTTTTCTCTTGCTCAAACTTGAATTTACCATAATCCATAATCCGGCAAACCGGGGGATCGGCTTTATCGCTAACCAGCACTAAATCGAGTTCTTTCTCATCTGCTCTAGTCAGTGCGTCTTGGGGAGTCATGATTCCCAACTGGGCACCATCAGTATCAATAACCCGAATTTTTGGAAAGCGAATTCTTTCGTTGATTTGAGGTAGGTCGCGACTTCTTCTTTTCTCTATCACAGGCATATATGAATGATTTTGGGGAAGTTATGGTTAATAATTTGGTTGGATATGGAATGAGATATCTCAGACACTAAAAACGAATGGAATCTTTAACGAACAATGAGTATATATCTAGGGTAGCTAATCCATGAAAGTAAAAATGGTATTACCTATTGTTATTCTACCCACTTTAGAGAGGGTTTAGCTCTATTGGTCAATCTTAAGTTACGCGATCGCAACAAACATTAATTATTTTAATTTCTTTGTGTCAAAACATTAACGCTATGCACATTACGTGTATCTATATGATAACACCATGAAATATAAAATACACATATCTTAAAAGAAAGTCTAATTAACTACTTAAATATAAAAAATATAAATTAGTCATTTCTTAATATCAAGATAAATAATATTTGTAAAATTCAAGATATAAGCTCGGTAAAAAATTAGTACTGTCCGGGTCTTGTTCCTTGATAGGAACGAGCTAGAAGCTCCCACCACCCCAAGCCTTGATAAATTATAATGTTATAAGCATTTAAACAAAAAGACTATAACCTAAGCTTATATTGTCAACGTATTTTAAGAGGTTTAGTTGATAAATGGATTGGCAGCAAAAAGTTGGAAACCAACGCGACTGGGTTTGGCGGGGTTGGCAAACTCGGTATACATATATACGTCCTAAACATCCGATAGAAAATGATTCTGTAAAATCTTTACCTCTGATGCTGCTGCATGGATTTGGTGCAAGCATCGGTCATTGGAGACATAATTTAGAAATATTAGGCGATCGCCATACAGTTTACGCTTTGGATATGTTGGGTTTCGGAGCTTCAGAGAAAGCATCAGCTAATTACAGTGTGGATTTATGGGTAGAGCAAATATACGAATTTTGGAAAGCTTTTATCCGTAAACCAGTAATATTAGTAGGTAATTCTATCGGTTCGCTGATTTCTTTAGCCGTAGCCGCAAAATATCCTCAAATGGTCGCAGCTGTGGTCATGATGAGTTTACCAGATCCGACTTTAGAAAAAGAAGCTATTCCAGCATTTTTATATCCTTTAGTTGCAACAATCAAAAGTTTCGTTGCAAATCCCTTGTTAATCAAACCGATATTTTACTTGTTACGCAGACCTAATATACTACGTCGCGGTGCAGCCTTCGCTTACGCTAATCCCGAAGCCGTTACCGACGAACTGATAGACATATTAGCAAAACCTCCTCAAGATAAAGGTTCGGCTCGTGCTTTTACCGCTCTTTTCAAAGCCACAACGAATCCCGATTACAGTCCGGATGTGAAAAAACTATTATCAACCTTAAAAATTCCCATGCTTTTAATTTGGGGAGAAAAAGATAAAATTATTCCCCACGCACTAGCTTCGGGATTTGTTCGTCATAACGAAAATTTACAGTTAATTAGTTTGGAAAACGTCGGTCATTGTCCCCATGATGAATGTCCCGAACTAGTAAATCAAGCAATTTTAGATTGGATTGATAAATTAGCGAGCAGTTATCAGTTATCAGTTAAGAATTGATAATTGTTCATTGATAACCCCATTGCAAAACTTTTTCCTTAACTATATTGCGACCATCGCGAGAAACTCGTAATATTTTGTCGGTAAGAACAAAACTTATATCACCGTTTATCGCTACGTATCGATTAGTTTTTACGCCATTTTGATTCCATTTTTGCAAAGGAAGATTAATAATTGTATTACTTGTTCTAGTAATGCTGATATAGCTACTTGGATTCTCCACACCACAAATATAAATAAAAAAACTTCTAGTTTCTGCTTGAGCAAAAGTATTATTACCTTGAGGACAACCTTTTGCTAAAGCTTGACCATTCGCTTTTACAACACTTACAACTTTTTCTCTTAAGATAATCCTACCGCTTTTAACGATTAACATTTCATATGGTGTAATTTGATAGGTTACTTCACCATTAATAGCAACATAGGTTTCTCGATTATTTTCACTAATCGGTACTGTAATTTTGCTATCTAAGTTTTTCGGGATACGCACATAGTATCCCAGAGGATTTTGATTATCTCCCTTACAAACATAAACGTAATATTTTTCTGTATCAAAAGTGCGTATAGGTAATAAATTTGCAGCAGGACAGACTTTGTTTTGAGCGATTTCAACAGCACCTTGACTTAAGTTATCAATATTTTTAATCTGCTTATTCCCGGTCATTTCTGCTGTAGAAGACTCGATATTACACAACAAAATGCTACCCATCAAAGCTAATTCTAAAGCTTTAAAATGGGTTAATTCACTTTTAAAAAAATTCATATTTAATTTATATTTAAGATTTAAACAGTAAAATCACCGCCATAACATACGTAGTTTTGCTTGGCGTAAATCAGTATTATTGCTGATGGAAATCTAAAAGTATTATCGTATTAAAAAAATTTTAGTACAACTAGCTAGCGCGTATTTTCATATATTCTTTATCAAAAGAATAATTTCCATAAATTAACCTCACCCCGCTGTATTGCTCCCCTCTCCTAAAATCAGGAGAGGGGATAGGGGTGAGGTTCCGCGAAGCGTATCGCGCTGTCGTTAGTTATCAAAATTTAATCTCGGATTGCTATAGTTTCAACCAATTAAAAATATCGCCAACCGTTAACTGTAACTCTTTTATAAAATCGGGAACGGGTAATATATCATCAATTTCTTGTAACAATTCCGGTTGTTGTGCTAGTGGAAATACTAATATAGAACGTTCATCAGGGTCAACTAACCAACCTAATTTAGTTCCGTGTTTTAAGCTGTGTAAAATATTTCCTGTTACTTTAGTTTGGTTTTGATCCGGAGAAAGAATTTCAATAGTCCAATCGGGAGCAGCTTGAAATACATTGGCAATATCGCCGTTATCATCTAGAGGTATGCGTTCCCAAGTAAAAACTGCCACATCAGGTATAGTTGAGCGATCGCCAAATGTGCATCTTAATTCAGGAAAAGCTAGTGCAGTTCGTTTTGGTTTAGTTATGGAATTAACAGTAGTTACCAATTCACCCTGTAATTTACTGTGTTTACCTTGTGGCATAGGTTTTTGTATAATTTGCCCATCAATGTATTCGCTTGCAGGCTTAGTTTCTGGTAATGCCAGGAATTCTATTAAAGTTAAATTTTTAGATTGTATACGTACCATTGCATAATTCTTTGATCGGTTATTTATTCTTCATAATCTGTATCAATCTCGATATCAAGCGTTTCTTCATCAATTCGTATATATAAAATATTCGGACGACAGCATACTTGGCAATCTTCTACATAAGACTGTTGAGAACCAGCACTGATATCAATAAAAGTTACATTTGGTTCACCGCAATAAGCGCAGTAATATTCAGCAGTATTTTGCATAATCAAAGGTTAAAGGTCAAAGGTCAAAGGTTAAAGGTTTAATTATAAAACTCATAACTTCTAACTCTTAACTATTTACCATGCCTAATGCCCAATTCCCTAACTCATAACTCCTAACTCCTAACTCCTAACTCCTGACTCCTAACTCCTGACTGGTAACTGGTAACTGCTTCATTAAGATGCTTTTTTAGTGTAGACTGTGGAAGCGGTCCTTGTAGGTGATTCCAAGGTAATATTTGCTCGGTTGACCAGTTGTCGTAAACGTAAAAGTCTAAGGTGGGAATTTGCCCTTTTAATTCTTTGAAAGCACGTTTGTAACTACCTAAAGAATCGCCAAAGTTGCGGGTCAACTGCAAAAGTTGGAATAATCTTCGATCTCCCCTCGATAACAGCGTTTGAATTACCGACCAGTTGTAGCTTTCCGGACGAAAATCTATTCCTTGGGGTTGTAATTTTTTCTGCAAAAGTTTCAATCGTTTTTCCGCGTCTTTATTCACTCCAAACCATTGAAAAGGTGTATGGGCTTTCGGTACAAAAGTACTGCATCCGAAGGTCAAACGCAATCCGGGAGCGGCTTTTTTAAGATTTTGCATCATTATTACAGTTGCATCTAAATCCTCTGCGGTTTCTCCCGGAATTCCCACCATTCCATAAAGTTTTAAACCTTTCAATCCGCCTTTTTTAGCATTTTCTGCGGCTTTAATAATATCTTCTTGTTCAAGCTTTTTATTAATGATTTTCCGTACTTTTTCCGAACCACTTTCGACAGCAATTGTCAAGGACTTCGTTCCTCTTTGAGCCAAAGTTTTAGCTAGTTCTTCTGTCACCGTATTGGTTCTTACCGAAGCAATACTTAAACGGACATCTTCGTATTTTGGTTGATTAATATAATCTAATAAAGTCTCAAATTCGGGATGTTGAGTTACTGAAGCACCTAACAATCCCAGACGATTTGTTACTTGTAAACCTCTTTCAATCGCAGGAATTAACGCATCAGTTAAACTGGCAGTTCTAAAAGGTAAAGTAAGATAGCTTGCTAAACAAAAACGGCACATTTCCGGACAGCTTCGCACAACCTCCACCATGAAAATATTTTCCCAAGCGGCTTTTTCAGTTACTACCGTTGATGCAGATAAAGTATTTCCCCGATAGGTTTGCTTGTGTACTTCAGCGGGAATATCCGATGAAATTGGTTTGATAGATTTGATCGCACCATCTAAACTAAAATATTCAATTTCATACAAACTAGGAACGTAAATTCCTGGTACTTGTGCCAGTGATTTTAATATAGTTTCCCTATCTGCTTTTCTAACTTCTTTATAAGCATTAATAAAATCATTTAACAGATTTTCGCCATCTCCCAACAAAACCACATCGAAAAAATCAGCAAAAGGTTCGGGATTGGCTGTAAGTACGGGTCCGCCACCAAAAACTATAGGATGATTATCTTGGCGATCGCCTGACTTAATCGGAATATCCAAAGATTCCAGCAAATTTAAAATATTGACATAATCTAATTCCCACGACATCGAAAAACCCAATATTTCCGGGTTTCGGGGTAGAGTTTCGCTAATATCGGTAAACAAGCGACTCACCTGTAAATCGGAACGCATCGCCAAAGTAGCCCACACTACCTGATAACCCAAGCTAGTTATGCCCACAGTATATTCATTGGGAAAAGCAAATATCGTCGGAATAGCGTCGTCTTCAGGAATAGCGGGAGTAAATAAAAGGCGTTCTTTAGCAAATAAATCAGATGTCACAGGTGTTAATTAACGAGTGTTCTTTCATATTTAATTTTAAGCCATAAAATTATCAGATTAAAAATTAAAGTGATGCCGTTAGCAAGAATAATCGCGATATCCCCGCGTAGAATCCCATATATGAACCATAAAAAAACACCAACGATAAATGTAATTAACATCGTGTAAGAAACATCTTTAGCTGACTTTGTTTGCCATACTTTGATCATTTGCGGTAAAAAAGCAACAGTAGTTAAAGTCGCAGCCAGCAATCCGACAATTATCATTGGTTTCTTTGAGGATAATATACTTTATATTTCTTCATGTTAGTGGATAAATGTATGGAGTGTGGCAAATAAAGTTTGTGTTTAATCGTTTTATCCGGCGGTTGAAACCGCAGCTACACAAGCGAAACCCACCTGCGTGGGTTAAATTACTCCTTTTTCGGTTTAATAATACCTACATCTGTTTCTGTTACCACAACGTGCTACTTGAAAAAATTAACCAAACGGCTGAAGCTAAAAATGCGACTTTGATACAATATTCAACTTATTAGATTATCAGAAATTTTTCCTCTTCTACTAAAAGGTACTTAGATGATGAAATTACCAATCATACTTATAGGTTCCCTTAATTCAAGTAAAACCTCTGTAGGAAAGCTATTAGCGCAGCAATTAGAGTTACCTTTTATTTCTTTAGGAGATGTCAGCGAGAAATACTTCCTAGAAATAGGCTTTAATAAAACACGATTAGGAGAAGCTTTAGAAAAAGACGGTGGCGATGGTTATTATCGCTACATCAAGCCCTTTAATGCTTATGCGATTGAGCGAGTACTGTCCGAATATCCAGAATCTGTAATTGAATTTAACGTCTTTTATCAGAACATAACAATTGTGTAATAGATTTTGGAGCGGGACATTCTGTATATGAAGATGATACTGATTTTGCTCGCGCTCGTGAATTACTTTCTCCCTATGAAAATGTAGTTTTACTGTTACCTACGCCAGATTTAGATGAATCAGTTGAAATTTTAAAACAGCGAAGTCAGCTTACAATTAACGGTATAGAAATGAATCGTTTTTTCATAACTCATCCTTCAAATCAGAAGTTAGCAAAACAGGTATTTTATACTAAAGGCAAAACACCTGAAGAAGTTAAAGAAGAGATTATTAAATGTATTTAAACTACAAAAATTTCCACTTTATGTGGAATATAAATAATTCAAACCTGTTTTTCCAATTCTAAATTTTTTCTCTGAGCTAAAAACTCATCAAATAGTTCAAAAAAGGTATCTAGTGCCTTATTTTCATCAGCAGAGTAAAACAAAATAATACTAGCCCAAGATTGATTTGTCTCAACCTTAAATCTTTTTCGTATCCAGTTTAAAAAATATTCAAATTCTTGTTCTTGTTCTGTTGGTGATAAACCGATTTCTCTCTTAGCACCGTTGTAACCTGCTAAAAATGCTTGAAGGCTAAATATTGAGTTTTTTCCTAAGTACATAGCAGGTCTTTTTTTTATTCTATTTAGCATCTCATATAAATTACTCATCAACAAATTCCTATTTCTAAATTACTTTTTAATCTAAAAATCAATTTCAGTGACTTGAAATTCTTCACCGATATCGAGAATCGGAGAATACAGATTTTGTAACCAAACTTCTTTGGTAACTCCTTGATTATCAATGTTATCAAAAACTATTTCTTGTATATCTAATTCAATCAAAATTCCTTCATGACGACCATTTGTGGAAATAACTGCTTGAATGCCATCATGATAAATATTTCCATAATAACCTTCTGTTGAGCCAGTGTATAACTTTATCTGCTTACCAACAATTTTGCTTTCAATCAAAAATTTTTTAACTGTTTGAGCGCATTCAACACACTCAAACATTTTAAACCGACTAGCAATAATTGTTATTTGCTGACGGATTTCGGTAGAATTATCCCGATCCATTTTATGTAAAACGAGCTATGAACTGGGATATGATCTTAGCTTTTAGCATCAGGCTTACACTATTTCAGGAATTCTCGTTTCACAAATCAAAATATCGGGAGACGTAGCAATACGCCCCGTCTCTACATTGGTTACAAAACTTTACACTGACCCTGAAATCTCAATAAATGGTCGCACAATACCAAAGCAACCATCGCTTCCACCATTGGAACTGCCCGTGGTAATACGCAAGGGTCATGTCTTCCTTTTGCGGCTAAGACTCCAGCTTCACCCGTTTTAGTAACTGTATTCTGTTCTTTCCTAATTGTTGCCGTGGGCTTGAATGCTACGCGAATTATAATGTTTTCGCCGTTGGATATCCCGCCTTGAATACCACCGGAACGATTTGTCACAGTGCGGATATTACCTTGCTCATCGGTATAAAATTCGTCGTTATGCTCGATTCCGGTAAGCAAAGTTCCCGCGAAACCAGAACCAATTTCAAAGCCTTTACTCGCGGGAAGGGACATTACACCTTTCGCTATATCGGCTTCCAATTTATCAAAAACTGGTTCTCCCAATCCTTTGGGAACCTTCCGCGCTACACATTCCACTACCCCACCGATGGAATTACCATCTCTACCAACTTCCTCGATTAATTCAATCATCCGTTCCGCACATTCAGCATCGGGACAGCGGACGATGTTGCTTTCAACTTGTTCTAAAGTAACTGTTTCTGCGTCAACTTCGCCTTCTAAATCCTTGATGCGCTTGACATAACCGATGATTTCCACACCAGCAACTTGATGAAGAATTTTTTTAGCGATCGCACCTGCTGCGACTCTACCTATAGTCTCTCTCGCCGAGGATCTACCACCACCTTGATAGTTACGAATACCATATTTCGCATCATAAGTAGCGTCAGCGTGAGAAGGGCGGTACATTTGCACCATCTCGCTATAATCTTGGGGACGAGTATCTTTATTCTTGACCAAAATTGAAATTGGCGTACCTAAAGTTTGTCCCTGAAACACCCCCGAAAGAATTTCACAGCGATCGGCTTCTTTACGAGGTGTTGTAATTTTACTTTGTCCGGGTCGCCGTCTATCTAATTCTACTTGAATTTCCTCAGCAGAAATTTGCAGTTGCGGCGGACAACCATCAATTACAACTCCCACACCACCACCGTGGGATTCGCCGAAAGTAGTAACGCGAAATAAATGACCGAAAGTATTACCCATGATGATGTTGAGGAGATTTCCAGACTATGTATACGTGATGTCTTGTTATGGTTTCAAAGACGCATATAACAAGAATATATTTTTGCTTCGATTATTACTAGGGATATGACTTTGATATTTATGCAGATTTTTTAGATACTTAAGGCTGTATATCTAGTCCGCGCAGGCGGACTTTGCTTGTGTAGACGCGGTTTCAACCGCCAGCTTAAATTATTACTAAGGATATGGTTTTGATATTTATGCAGATTTTTTAGATACTTAAGGCTGTATATTTAGTCCGCGCAGGCGGACTTTGCTTGTGTAGACGCGGTTTCAACCGCCAGCCTTATGAATATGCCTATATATGGTTTCAAAGACACATATAACAAGAATATATTTTTACTTCGATTATTACTAGGGATATGACTTGATTAAAGATTATACCGATGCGAGTTTACTTGAAGCAAGAACATCCATTAACGTATCTCACGGAAGATTGGCTATAAATTTTGGTAAACTTCGTCATCATTACGTTTTCCAGCACGGAAAACATCAACTAACTTGTTTTCATCATCTATCGTATACAAAATTCGGTATTCACCCTGGTCAACTCGATAACCTCCTTCGTATCCTTTTAGAGCATTGCAATCTTGCGGTCGAGGATTACCTTGAAGCGAAAGTATTTTTGAAACAACTTGTTTATATTGCTTTGGTTGTAATTTAAGCAAATCTTTTTCGGCTGTCTTAGCAATTCTTAAAGTGTAGCGCTCACTCATTTACACCACGAGCTGCGTTGATATCTTCTAAAGTAGTAAAACCATCATTTTGCTCAACTGCTTGACGAAGTTCGGCTGAGTCAATTGCATCATCTAAAGCTTCTAACCTTTTCAAGTCCTCTAAGCCAATAATTGCTACAACAGGTTTACCATGACGCTGAATTAATATACGCTCACTTTTGTATTCAGCACGACTAATAAGGGACTGAAAATTAGCACGAGCTTGAGTTGCACTAACAATAGTCATAAAAAAATCTCGGTAAGTGGGAAACTAAAAATATACAAATTGTACATTTTGTACATTTATAATATCACAACAAGATAGCGAATTTCCAGTTTAAAAAATACTTTTTAACTTCAAGCTGTTAAGCTGTTGCGTATCTAGTTTGTTTATAGCAAGCGAGCAAGATGCTCGCACTATAATGATTGATGTTTTTATTCTTATACAATCAGGACTTAGCAAAAAGGCATATTTTTCTTGTAGGGGAAGCAAAATGCGCTGTGGATTTTCCTCCCCCATTAGTGTCTAGAAAAATGCGGTATTCTTTAATTTCATTAAATTCATAAGAAACACGCGGAAAGCAGGAAATCCAGTTATCCCCAAGCAAAAAAGCGCCCTCCCATAATAGGAAGGCGCTTTTTATATGTTGTATAAACGTAGCACTGCTACGTCTCTACATTATTATTAAATTTTTAACCGTTGATTGCGGGAGCGCTGATTGCAACAGGTGCAGA